>JAYTAO010000608.1:0-6131 GCA_043737435.1 Rhodanobacteraceae bacterium
CGATGATTCAAAACGTCTAAATTAATGTCTTTAACGGCTTTGAAATCGCCGTAAAAAAACGCCAAATCGCGTGCCGAGATTTTGGCTGGAATGGCGGCAATAATTTGCGCCGAGCTATTGGCCGCGGCTTGATTTACATCCATCTGAGTGATCCTGCGCGGAAAGGGTTTGCGATTTCACTTCTGACTAGCGAAAGCTCAGGGCGAACCGTACTTATTAGTAAGCTTATTAATTCACCATGCCTCATGAAGCCGCCTTTTTTGAAGCGCTTAAGGTGCGGGCAAGCAGACTTAACGCCAGCACGAACAAGGTGATTAAAAACGCACCGGCCCAGGCAAGGGAGTTCCAATATTCGAAAGGACTCATCGCGAAATCGGCGATCACCTTGGGCAAGTTCGCCATCGGTGCGGTCAAATCGGTGCTCCAGTACTGATTGCCAAGCGCGGTAAACAGCAACGGTGCGGTTTCGCCGCTAATGCGCGCCACGCCCAGCAAAATGCCGGTCAAAATTCCCGGCCAAGCCGCGCGCGCCAAAATTTGAATGTTCATTTTCCAAAGCGGAATGCCCAAGCTTAGCGCCGCCTCGCGCATTTGCGTGGGCACCAGCTTGAGCATTTCGTCGGTGGTGCGCACCACCACCGGAATAATAATCAGCGCTAGCGCCACGGAGCCTGCAATCGCGGAATAGCCGCCAAACGGTTTGACTAGTAAGCCGTAAACAAAAAGCCCAAGCACAATCGAGGGCGCAGATAATAAAATATCATTGATAAAGCGAATCGCCTCGCCGCGTTTTGTGTGATTCGCGTATTCCGCCAAATACACACCGGCCGCGACACCAATCGGTGCGCCCATCGCGGTTCCTAGCGCGCAAATCAGCACGCTGCCAAAAATCGCGTTCGCCAGACCACCAGACTCTTCCCCCGGCGGTGGCGTCATCTCGGTAAACAGCGACAAGCTCATCGCTGCAGCACCTTTGCCGAACGTGGTCCACAAAATCCAGCCCAGCCAAAATAAACCAAAAAGCGCCGCCGCCGCCGAAAGCGTTAGCACGACTGCGTTGATCAGTTTGCGTTTGCGATATCGCCGCTCGGCAAATTCGGCTTTGCTCAGGCTCGAACTCATGTGCCCGCCCGCTTCGCCAATTGCCGCAGCATCAATTTAGCTGGAATCAATACCGCCAACACCACCATAAACAGCACAAACGCCAGCGCAATTAAGGAGGACTCATACAACGGCGAAACCGAGGCTTCCGCAAACTCATTGGCGATCGTGGCGGTGATCGAAGTGCCGGGATCCAACAGAGACGGGCTGAAATTGAAGGAATTTCCCAGCACGAAAGTAACCGCCATGGTTTCGCCTAAAGCGCGCCCTAGCCCCAAAAAAATAGCCCCAATAGTAGCCGAACGCGTGTAAGGCAGCACGATATGCCAGACCACTTCCGTCGTGGTCGAGCCCAACGCATAGGCGGATTCTTTCAATTGCCCCGGCACGGAAAGAAAAACTTCACGCATTACTGAGGAAATAAATGGGATTACCATAATAGCCAGCACCAAACCGGCCGTGCCCATGCCTACACCCAAAGGCGGCCCGCGAAATACCGGGCCAATCAGCCAAAGCTGACCTAAGTTGGCGTCCATCCACGGAAACACGTGCTCGCCTAGAAAGGGCACTAGTACAAACAATCCCCACATGCCGTAAACGATGGACGGGATGCCGGCCAGCAGCTCAATGGCGGTGCCGACCGGCCGACGCAGCCAATTTGGCGCTAGCTCTGTCAAAAACACCGCGATGCCAAAACTAATCGGCACCGCAATAATCAGCGCAATGGCCGAGGTCACCAAGGTGCCGTAAATCGGCACGAAGGCACCGAACTGTTGATTGACCGGATCCCAGGTGCTAGAAGTGATGAAGCCAAAACCAAAGGTAGAAAATGCTTGCCGACCGCCCCAGTACATCGTCACGATCGTGGCGAGCAGGGTGAAAAATACCGACCAAGCTGCCAGCCCGGTCAACCAAGCAAAGGCGCGATCCTTGCGCTCGTCACTCTTGGCAATCGCTGCCAAGCGCTGCTCGCTCGCCGGCGAAGGCGCTGCATCTTTGCGCACTGCGGTTACTGATGGCGCGGGTGCGGGCGAGTGCGGCATGCCTAGTATTTTAGATTTGCCGCCCAGTAGCTGTTGATTTGCGCCACCAACTCATCTGGCAAAGGCACGTAGCCCAAGGTTTCGGCAGCTTTGTCGCCATTGGCATAAACCCATTTGAAAAATTCCAGCGAAGCTTTTGCGCGCTCAACGGAGGTCGGTACTTTTTGCATCAACATAAAATTCGTTGCAGTAATCGGCCACGATGCTTCACCCGGCGCATTGGTAATCACCAAATAAAAATCTTTGCTATTTTTCCAGTCCGCACTCGCCGCTGCAGCGCGAAAGCTGTCCAAAGTCGGCTGCACAAACTTGCCCGCGGCATTTTGCATGCTGATGTGCGACATTTTGTTGACCGTCGCGTAGCTCAGCTCGACATAGCCCAGCGCGCCATTGATCCGTTTAGTGTATGCAGCCACGCCCTCGTTACCCTTTCCACCCAAACCGGAAGGCCATCGCACGGCAACACCTTCGCCGACTTTGGTTTTCCACTCAGCATTTACTTTTGATAGGTAATTAACGAAGTTAAAGGTTGTGCCGGAACCATCAGAACGATGCACAACGGTAATGCGCACGTCCGGCAGTGCCACGCCAGCATTGAGCGCCGCAATTTGTGGCGCATTCCACTGCGTGATTTTGCCGAGAAAAATGTCACCCAAGACTTTACCGCTCAGCTTAATTTGCCCAGGGGTGATGCCTTTTAAGTTGACCACCGGCACCACGCCGCCGATCACCGAGGGAAACTGAGCTAAGCCCGCAGCAGCCAACTCTTCCGGCTTTAACGGCGCATCGCTAGAACCGAAGTCCACCGTCTTGGCTTTAATCTGCGCGATTCCGCCGCCCGAACCAATGGATTGATAATTGACTTTGACCTGTGTGGCGGCGTTGTAGTCAGCCGACCAGCGGCTCATCGCAGGGAATACGAATGTCGCACCAGCCCCGGTAATTTCCGCTGCAAAACTCAAACTCATACTCAAGCTGGCACACACGGCGAGCAAGGATTGTTTTAAGGTAATTTTCATGGCGTGGCCTTTTGGGGATTGTTGTGCACGCTAGCGGGCAGATATGACAGTTAAATGACGGTCGCCTCAGACGCAGGTCAGCGATTAAGGCAATGCGCACCCCGCCGCTTGATCAAAGTAAACGCCCCTGCGCCTTACCCGCGACCGGGCAAGCACTGCAGCCACCACAGTTAGTTTTTTGCTTTGCCATCGCATGACGCCAATGGCTGCTTACAGTCTGCGCAAGTTGGCCTGCCGCAATCGCGACGATGCACAGCACGATCACTAGTTGAAAGGAGATGCTCATCAAAGCCTCACTGCGTCAAAAATAGCGTAATGCGGTAGGTCAAAAACGCCGCAGCATAAGCCATCGCAAACAGATAGCCGGTCATCAATGCGGTCATCGACCAGGAATTTGTTTCGCGCCGGGTTACCGCCAAGGTAGATAAGCATTGCGGCGCGTAGACATACCAAGCTAGGAACGCTAGCGAAGTGGCTAAGCTCCACTGGCTGGCAATAATGGGGGACAAGGCATTCGCCACTTGATCGTCGGTGCCGGAGAGCGCATACACCGTGCCCAGGGCGCTGACCGCGACCTCGCGTGCCGCCATGCCGGGTACCAGCGCAATACAAATCTGCCAGCTAAAACCTATTGGAGCGAATATCACTTCTAGGCCACGGCCAATCAATCCGGCAAAGCTGTAGTACACCGCCGGCTCGGTTGCACCCACCGGCGCGCCAGGATAGGAAGCTAGAAACCACAGCAGGATCATCAGCACCAAAATTGTGGTGCCGACGCGGCGTAAGAAAATGCGCGCGCGTTCCCATAAGCCCAGCAGCAAGTTACGCGGATGCGGCCAACGATAGCTTGGCAGCTCCAGCAGCAGGGGAAAGGCGGTGCGCACTTTGACCGCGCGTTGAGCAATCGCTGCCACCAAAACACTGCTGACGATGCCCATCACATACAACGCAAACAGCGTGACGCCCTGCAGATTAAAAAAGCCAAACACGCTCTGTCTTGGAATCATGGCACCGATAATTAAGGTGTAGACCGGCAGCCGCGCCGAGCATGTCATCAGCGGCGCAATCATGATCGTCACAAGCCGCTCGCGCGGGTTGGTGATCGTGCGCGTCGCCATAATCCCTGGCACCGCACAGGCGAAACTGGACAGCAGCGGGATAAAAGAACGCCCAGACAAACCCACGCTCAGCATCATTCGGTCCAGTAAAAATGCCGCACGCGGTAAATAACCCGAATCTTCTAACGCCAAAATGAAGGCAAATAAAATCAAAATTTGCGGTAAAAACACCACCACGCTACCCACACCGGCAAATAAGCCGTCACGCAACAGACTTTTCAGCGGCCCTTCCTGCATCGAGCCCACAACAAAATCGCTGAGCAGCATCACGCCTGCGGTCAGCCCTTCCATGAGCGGCGCAGCCCAGGCAAATACCGCTTGGAACATGAAAAACAGCACCAGCGCCAGCAGCGCCAAACCCAAAATCGGGTGCATGACCAGCGCGTCCAAGCGATCCTGCCAGGCCGGCAGCACGCAATTTTTGCTGACCGATGCGTCAAGCAAAGTTTCTACTTGGGTGTAGAGCGCTTGGACGCTGTGCGCATCGGCTTCTGGCACTGCGATGCGGCGTGCCGCGTTGATTTTTGCCGCATCAGCAGATTTTGCCGGCGCAGCAACTTCTGGCATGAAGGCGGCGATCGCCTCAACCAATGCCTGTGCGCCGCGTTTGCGCACCGCCACCGTTTCAACTACCGGCAAACCCAAACCCAACTGCAGTTTCGCGACATCGATTTCCAAACCGCGTTGGCGCGCCAAATCAATTAGATTCAGCGCGACGATCATCGGTCTACCGATGGCCTTAAGTTCCAAAATCAGGCGCAAACCTAGACGTAAATTGGTCGCATCAAGCACCGCGACCAGCAAATCTGGCGGTAACTCGCTGCCAAAACCCCCGATCACCACATCTCTGGTGACGCGTTCGTCCGCGCTGGTGACCTGCAAACTGTAGGAGCCTGGCAAATCCAATATCGCACAGCGACGCAGTTTGGCATCGGTAAATTCACCCTCGCGTTTTTCCACGGTAACGCCCGGATAGTTCGCTACCTTCTGGCGGCTGCCGGTCAGTAAATTAAACAGTGCGCTTTTGCCGCAGTTAGGGTTGCCGACCAGGGCAACGCGGAGCACATCTGCGCTCATCGCGCTTGCTCTGTTTCAGCTTTGCTTGGCGCGATTAGAATTTTTTGCGCCTCAGCGCGCCGCAGCGCAAATTTGGTGCCGCCGATTTTCACCGCGATGGGATCGCGCCTGAGCAAGCCAAAGCCCACCACACTGATTTGCGCGCCGGGTAAAAAACCCAACTCCCACAGCCGCCGCGTCACCAACGCGTCTAGCGTGCCAAATGATGAGCTGGGGTTAATGCTGACGACGGTAGCGTGTTCGCCTTTGCCAAGCTGTGCAAGCGTGCGCAACGGCAACACGCCAGCGTCATTTTCAGAACGCGCCGATTCGGCTGCGGTTTGCGCATCAGTATCAAGAGCTATTTGAGGTTGCGGGGTGCCGTCCATAAGCGTGAGCATACCGCAAATGCGAATAAGTGCTATTAAGATTCTGCAACGGGGTGGTGCAATCATTGGGAGGGCCGCACTTCAGACAAATCTGAGCTGAGTGCGCGCCCTGTCTTATTTGCGCACAGTTCCGGTAATCCCAAACTGCGTCCATGACCAATCAAGCCCGCAGCCCACGCCACACTGGGCGATATCGTCGCAACAACTTTGAATTTGCGCGCAACCTGCGTCGCATACATTTAGCGGACGAAATGTGCGTTGCCCGGGTTTTTGGTGGTGGTCAATGGCTTCACGCACGTGATGACCCGCTTTGTTTTGCGTGTAGTGATACAAAATGATCGGCGGGCCAAGATTGTGATTGCTCGGGTCATTAGCGCGGCCCAGATAGGTCCAAAGCCGCGTCTT
>JAYTAO010000609.1:0-2440 GCA_043737435.1 Rhodanobacteraceae bacterium
GCCTGAACCCCGGCGCGGCGATCCACCACCAAACCCGCTTCCTTTAACTTTGCCAAATGTGTAGAAACGCGCGGCTGTTTCAATTCCGTGATTTGCGCAAGCTCAGCCACGGTCAATTCCTCTTGCTGCAGCAGCAAAAGCAGCCGCAAGCGCGAGCCTTCAGCCAATAATTTGAGCAAATCTGAGCAGGAATCAAGTTTCAAGTCGGTAATATCTTTCTATCTGGATACAGAGATATTAGCTTAGCAGCCGGGCGGCAGCATGAAATAAGTAGCTCAATTAACGGCTGCGATTCAAGCGGGTGCGCCATGAGCCTTCGAACCGTCTTAGCCTTGCGGCAAGGCGCAGAAAAGACAAAACTGTGATGCGTCTGCCTGTCCGCGGTTAAGATGACGGGAGTATTCAGTGCGGGAATAAATAATGTTTGGACGACAAAAGACCATTACCTGCCCGGCTGGTCAATGGACAACGGTGATTCAGACACGCTTTGCGCAGCTTCCAATCACCTGGATCTTGCGTTTACAGGGCGAAACGGACGCCATTGAAGGCGAGTATGAAGAAAGCAAATCGTCTTGGATATTTCCCGGAACGCCCGCCAACGGGCCGATCCAAGCGCAGATGAGTTTTGCGCGCGGCTACTGGAACACCTTTTACAAACTGCGTTTTCGCCCAGCACATGCCATCACCGTCACGATTGAATCTGAGTTGGCTTAATTGCTGGCGATGAGCAACGACACGATTGACGTCGCCATTATTGGCGGTGGCCCGGCGGGGCTGATGGCGGCGGAAACCGTCCGTGCCGCTGGGCTTTCAGTATGCGTGTTTGAGCGTATGGGCTCCGCCGGGCGCAAATTCCTGATCGCGGGTAAAGGCGGCTTAAATTTGACGCACTCCGAAGCGCGGCCTGCGTTTTTAGCCCGCTATTCGCAAGCCAGCAAGCAGGTCGCACATTGGCTCGCCGATTTTGATAGCAATGCGCTTCGCCGTTGGGCCGCAGGCTTGGGCATAGCGACCATCGTCGGCAGTTCAGGACGCGTGTTCCCACAAGATTTAAAAGCGGCTCCGTTAATGCGCGGCTGGCTGAAGCGGTTACGGGCGCAAGGCGTAGCTTTTGTCTACGGACAAAAATGTATAGAGCTTCTACCAAAAGCCGCTCACACAGGTGAATTCGCAATTACTTTTGTCGATGAGCTGGCGCTGCGCAGCACGTATCGCGCAAAAACGGTGGTGTTAGCCATGGGCGGCGGTAGCTGGGCAAAATTGGGCTCCGACGGCAGCTGGGTCGCCATGCTGCGCGCACTGGGCTTGCCCGTGCAGGATTTACAGCCAAGCAATTGCGGCTTCACCGCATGCTGGAGCGACGCCCTGCAGCGCCATGCCGGCACACCGATTAAATCAATTACCGCCCAGGTTTTAGCTGCCGACGGCGCGCTTGCGGCGCCGATTCGCGGCGAGGCTATGCTTAGCAGCTACGGTTTGGAAGGTAGCTTGATCTATGCGCTGTCCAGCGCATTACGCGGGCAAATACTGGAACACGGCAACGCGAACCTGCTGCTGGATTTGGCACCCGATCAAAGCGAAGCTCAGCTCAAAACCGGATTACTCAACGCCCGCGCAAATATGAGCTTGAGTGAAAAACTCAAGCGTGTGGCAAAATTATCGCCGGTCAAACTTGCACTTTTTTATGAAGCAATAACCCCAGAAATTCGCGCCGATGTAGACAGTATTGCCCAACGCCTAAAGGCGCTAGTACTTACCCTTTACGGCATGCGGCCTATTGATGAGGCCATCAGCACTGCAGGCGGCGTGGACTGCACACAACTGACAGACGATTTAATGGTGCCAAACATACCGGGGCTTTTTTGCGCCGGCGAAATGCTCAACTGGGACGCCCCCACCGGCGGCTATTTACTAAACGCCTGTTTTGCCAGCGGTCGCTGCGCGGGCAAGGGTGTTGTGGCTTGGCTGAGTCGCGAAACTTGGTAGCGATGAATGGCGTCCGCTCAGTGATGCCTAGACGCGAATCAACAGGCTGCAGGTTTTGGGCTGCCGCTATATTTCACCTAAGATTGCGTATAGTCGCTTTTCTCCGCCAAACTTTTTAGTTTCTCGGCAATTTTGTCGGAAGGCATAACGAAATCTACAGACCCTGAAGCCTGAGCACTGATCGGCATGAAGTCCACTTCGGCAGACAGATCCTGAGCAAAGGTTTTTCCTCCATGTGCCTTGATGTGCTTGCAGCCCTCCGTGCCATCGCCATCATACCCGGAAAGAACAATGCCAATGGCGCGAGGGCCCATTGCTTCCGCCAAAGAACAAAAAAATAAGTCAATCTGCTTGTTCCTAGCGGATCGTGGCGAGATGACTTCAAATGTGTAATTTTCAATGAGCAAATCCGAGTCTGGGGGAATTACGTAGACGTGATTTGCTAGAACCGGCA
>JAYTAO010000610.1:0-2439 GCA_043737435.1 Rhodanobacteraceae bacterium
CTTGTTTTGCTTTCGCAAATCAATTTAGCCCAACCGTGTCGTACCTGAGGGTCAAGATTATGTCTGAACAATTTGATGTCATTGTTATCGGCGGCGGCCCGGCCGGCTATGTTGCCGCTATACGCGCAGCACAACTGGGTCTGAAAGTCGCGTGCATCGATAAATTTGTCGGCAAAAACGGCAAGCCTAGCCTAGGCGGCACCTGTTTAAACGTCGGCTGCATTCCTTCGAAAGCGCTCTTGGATTCGTCCAAACATTTTCATAATTTGACGCACAGCTACAAAGAGCACGGCATTAGTGCCGTGGATGTTGGCATCAATATCGCCACCATGATTGGGCGCAAGGACAAAATCGTCGGCCAGCTGACCGGCGGCATCAGCATGCTATTCAAGGCGAATAAGGTGACCAGCTTGAGCGGCCACGGCAAGCTGCTGGCCGCTAAAAAAGTAGAAGTAACACAAGCCGATGGCAGCATCGTTGTGTTGAGCGGCAACAATGTGATTCTGGCTTCCGGCTCGGTGCCGATTCAAATTCCTAGCTTGGCGTTTGATAACAAATTCATTGTAGATAATGTCGGCGCGCTTGATTTTGACGCAGTTCCGAAACGCTTGGGTGTGATAGGCGCAGGCGTGATTGGCTTAGAACTTGGCAGCGTGTGGAAGCGTCTAGGCGCGGAAGTAACCATATTTGAAGCCCTGCCCGAGTTCTTGGCGCTGTGCGATAGCGATGTAGCACGCGCGGCACAACGCGAGTTCAAAAAACAAGGTCTGGACATTCGCTTAGGCGCGAAAGTTACCGGCGCAAACGTCGCCAACAACGAAGTGAATTTGACTTTTACCGATGCCAGCGGCGAACACTTGGCTGTATTCGACAAAATTCTGGTTGCCGTCGGCCGCCGCGCGTATAGCGAAAATTTATTGGCCGCCGATTGTGGCGTTGCAGTTACAGAACGTGGGCAAATCATCGTTGACGCGCATTGCGCTACCAATGTGCCAGGCGTTTACGCCATCGGCGATTGCGTGCGCGGGCCGATGTTGGCGCACAAAGGCTCAGAAGAAGGCATCGCAGTGGCAGAAACCATTGCTGGCGTGCCTGGGCACGTCAATTTCGACACCATTCCGTGGGTGATTTACACCGAGCCCGAAATCGCATGGGTCGGCAAAACCGAGAAAGAGCTGCAGGCGGCTGGCATTCCCTACAAAGTCGGCTCGTTCCCATTTGCCGCCACTGGCCGCGCGCTGGCGATGGCCGAACCGGCCGGGCTGGTGAAAATACTGGCGCACAGCGAAACTGATCGCGTGTTGGGCGTGCATATGTGCGGCGCGAACGTGTCGGAACTGGTCGCGGAATGCGTCGTCGCGATGGAGTTCCAAGCCTCCAGCGAAGACCTAGCGCGCATTTGCCACGCCCATCCAACGTTGTCGGAAGCCGTGCATGAGGCGGCGTTGAGTGTGGATAAGCGCGCGATTCACCGGGTGAATTAGCGCGGTAATTTGACGCAGGACATGAAATCCCGTTGCCCGGCGGGATTCATGAAAAAGTCAAAATCTTATCGTTCGATATCACGATGGGGTTTTTTCAGAGTCAGAGTAAAGATCAAAGTTTCGCTAAAACTTCCGACCCCCGCCCTGAGCAGGCTTTAAATCCTGCCCGCAAGGCAGCACCAAGCTCTTCGGCGCAACTAATAGATGGCACCGTAGTTTTTTTCGCTTCAGATTCTTTCGTGCCAATCCAGCTCATTGATTTATCGTGAAAATTTGGCGATATTGAGATAAAGCCTTGCATTTCCTCCATATTACAGATGTGTAATTTTCCATACAGCGCAGTTTTCGTTTTGTAGTTGAACCGCAGCATCATTTTTAATGCCCATTCGGTTTCTGCAGCTACGCAACGGGTCGATAAAAGTAAATCGCCGCGAGCTTCAGGTGTATTAAGAAATCGGCTTTGAGCCAATGCCAATAAAAGCGCGTTCCCTAACTCGAGGTTGGAAGCTGATGTATCCAATACCAATCGCTCAAATAGCGGATCAGAAACAAATATTCCGTAGCCAGAACAAGTCTGAATCTCAAAGAAGTCGCCATTGAAATATGCGCCGGCCCAGCGCCGTGGCATTGAATTTAAGCCCACAAATTTAAATTCTTATTTTGGCAGTTTCGATCTAAGTTTGACCCAATTTTTTTTGGAAACGGATCGTGGTGTCGCATAATTTGCACAGTTAGTTCGTAAAATGTGAAGAAAATTGCGCGGGTTTTTAAATCAAAGCATCGCCAAAACTTCCGAACCCCGCCCTGAGCACGCTTTAAATCCTGCCCGCAAGGCAGCCCCCAGCTCTTCAGCACTACTATTTGATGACGCCGTAATTTTCGACGCCTCCATTTCTCTCGTCGCCGTCCAATTCATTAGCTTATCGTGAATATTAGAGGCAATTGAAATGGTGCC
>JAYTAO010000611.1:0-6119 GCA_043737435.1 Rhodanobacteraceae bacterium
AGCGCAGTTGCATCGGGCTTTGCTTCACGCATTTCTGCAAGACGCTCAGCCAAAACAACCGCGCGACCAATCAAGGCAAAACCCGGCATCAACATGCGCATAAGCTTTTTCTGCACGGCTTCTTTCGAGCCCCACACGAACGCTCGCGCTGAACGTGGCTTGCGCACACCAATTCCAGGCGGCACAACGCTGCCACCGGCGATGCGCATGCCCAATGCGAGCGTCAGCAAATTGGAGGCAAACGCCTGCGCCTCATCATTTTCTTGACGCGGTGCGTCGGGGCCAGAAACCGTGAGCACAATGCTGAGCGTCAAGTGCATGCGGCCTTCTTCAACGATGGCGGGCGTCGCAAACGAGCCTTTTGGTCCGTCTTTAAGTGACTGTAGTTCATGGGAGGGTGGATTGCGCGTTAGGCGAAAGCCGCGCGGCGCGTAGCTTGGCCCATCGACAAGCAGCGGCTCGGCTTTGTGGCACACCACCGCCACACCATGCAAATAGACATCTTTGCCATCCGCACGCAGTTTGCGCTCCAGCGCATGCGCAAACCCCGCAAACGCCGACATTGCAGGAAAACCCCAAGTCATTGGGCTGGATACGGCATTGGCGTTCTGAACGTACAGATGCGGCAATACCACCGCACATGAGTAATCCGGGTTAGTTGCCATCGTGCATAGCCTCTAAATCTTTAGCCAACTCTTCAAGCTGCGGTTTTAGCTCGTGTTTCCATTGCACCCGCTCGTCATCCCCCATCGCGGTTTCATCGGTGCGAACGGCGCTCATCAGCCACAGGGCAAAATCATTGGCCCACTTGTCCGCAAGCTCAGCTGATTCCATAGGACTTTCCTCGTCGTGGTCGGCGTATGGGTCTAGCAGTAGGTATTGTGCTTTGCCCAACTTACAGTCATTTTTTAAGCTCCAGCCCGGTTCCAGCGTGTAGATCTGCGCGACGTAGCTCAGCAGTTCTTCAATGATTTCTTGAACTAACTCGGCGCGGTGGTTTCGAATGTGCATGTTGTTCGCGCCAGGCTTCATGACCTGCTCGCCGCTTGCCAACGTGACTGGCTTGCTGCGCTTTTCAAACAAATATGCGCGCAGGGTTTTGGACAACTCTTTAACCTGCGGGCGGCTAGGAAACGCACCGTCAAAGATCGACTCGCCACGCGGCGGGCGTACTTCGCGGCTGACCCAATTCGGCGGTACGCTTGGCAATAAATACGCCTTGCCACCGCGTTCGCTGTTGAGCTGGCTAACATTTTGCGGTTTGCTGCCGCCAAAGGATTGCATCGCCAGATTCGGGAAATCCTTGTAGCCGTGTTCATGCGATTTGCCTTCGCTGCGGGCTTTGCGGGCTGCTGCCGCTTCATCAGACCAACGCTCGTTTTTCAGCGTGTTATGCCAAGCGTGTACCAGTGCAGTGGGGAACAGCGGTGCCAGCAGGTGGTATTCGCCGGTTTCTAGGGGGAAGTAGAACTGTTTGGCAAGGGTGTGGCTGCTGATCGTGCTGCCTGCCTGCGCCACGGCGGACAACTGTTTTGCCAGCGCGGCTGCAACCGTTGCATCGTCCGACAAAGCCGCCAAAATGTCGGCGTCGTCGGTGAGCAAGCGATCCAGCACACTTTTGCCTGCGTGCTCAATTTTCAGCAGCTTGAACACGTCCAGTGCTGCGGCGTTGCCGACCACATCCGGCGTTTGTTGCGCCAAGATGTGCGTACCAATCAGCGCGTCATCGGTACAAATAGGCGTGCGCAAATTCACCACACTGCCGCGCGCATCCGGGTGGATGGCTTTTAAGGTGTGCGAAGCCAGCTGGATTTCCCCGGCACGCCGGGCTGCTTTCTCCAACCACGCCTTAGGTTGGTAGTCAGCGCTGAGCTTCGCGTGCGCTTCGAACTCTTCAGGTTTGAGCTTTTCTAGTTTGATTTGTAGGCGTGCGGCAATGAATTCATGCAGCAACGAGCGAATGATTTTTGATTCTGGGGTTTGATTTTCCATATGTTTTCCAAATACTGGTTTGCGTTATCATTCACCCCGAACAAAATGCTCGAGACAAATGGAAATAAAGTGAAACTAAAAAACTCTTCTTTGTGGATGTTTGCTTCGCACCACTCGATCTCCTTTGACAGCGCAACTCGCTGCCTGAGGCCCGGGGTCCCACCAGGCATTTAGTTCGATTCAAATCGCAATCACATTTGCACTGTGTTGCAATAATTACCAGAATTTGCTGTCTGGTTGAAAATAGATTGCGCGCAAATCTGTTGTGCGTCAAGCTTTTGTTGTGCGATTTAATTTAACTGGCGAAAGTCAGCTCAGAAAAGACACCAAGTACTGGTCATACACTGCCGAATAGGCAGCACGATACGATTACGTTTTGCTTACCCCTCACCCCAACCCTCTCCCCGCACAAATTATTCGGTTCTTAATCAAAGCTGCGGGCGTGGTGAGGGAGCCGTGTATGGCGCGACAAGCTCCCTCTCCACGCCCGTAACTATCAATTGAAACAATGATTCAATGCGGGGAGAGGGCTGGGGTGAGGGGCAAAAATCAAAACAAAAGTAAGTGCTCACAAATCCAACTTCTTGCTGGCATAACCCAGCCACGGGTGCCAACTCAACTGCCCGCTTTTGCCGTAATCCGTCACCTGCATGCAGGCAAATCGACGTGCTAAATCCTGCGGTGCCAAGTACCCAGCCTCGGGCAACGCCGCTAGCCCCTCTGCCAAATCCGGCGTTGCCCAAAGCGCCACGCCGCCAGCGAGTGTCAACTTAATCTGGTCAAACACACCATTTTGTTGCGTGTCGTCCGCTTTCAGTTCAACGCGAAAATGCTGCGGCGTATTGTCCTCAGGCTGCACGTAATACTCAATCTGCTTCATAGGATTGCGAAACGCTTTCTCGTCCTGCTCAATGCCCGTGAACTGCGTCGCACCCGCCCAAAACCGCCGCACAAAGTATTCCCCAGCTTGCTCGGCAACCAACAAAGAGCGCAGCCGCGCATGCTCCAAATCCAGCAGACGTTCGCGCGGCTTATCGGTGCGTTCGACGATGCGCGGTGCGGCGCTGAGCGGTTCGATATCAGAAGGCAACAGCAGCTTTTTCAGCTCATGGCTCCTCAACAGATAGCGCTTTTCCGTTTCCCCAACTTTCCCAAACACTTTGTCCGACTCAAACCCCGGCCATTTGAACGCGGGTTTGCCCAGATCAGTCAGCGCGCGCAAATTCTGATTGAGCAGTACGATATTGGCGTGTTCCACCGCGCCGGGCCGATGCCTGCGCACCCGTCCAGCGATTTGAATGATCGAGCGCATCGAGGACGGTTCGACAATCGCCCAATCGTAATCATGATCACGCCCCACTTCCGCGACTGGGCTGGCGAGCACCAAGAAAATGTGATCCGTTTCTGCACCGTCATCCAAGATTGCACGTAATGCGGCATCCTTGAACACCGCTAATTCATCGTGACGCTTCAACATTTGATCCAAGCGTGCCTCGATACCGGAGCGCACGATCAGCGGAAAGCGCGAGTGGTAAACACACAGATGGATTTTGGTATTGACGGGCGGCGCAACGCCAAACAAGATTCGCGCCACCGCAATAATGGCGTTAATATTCGCCATGCGAATCAAACCGAAACTAACGCGCTTTTTAGTGCCGGGATCAAGCGTGTGATGCTGTTGATGCAGCGCTTGATAGATCGGCGGCAATACCTTAGCAAAAGCTTTTTCGACAGCAGACTTGCGTAACGAGGTGTCGACATCCAACGCCTGAATCCGCGCCTTGCGCCGCTGTTCGCTAAGCTTAGTGCCGAGATTTTTCAAACGCACTTCGACAAAGCGCTGATGCGCCGATAGAAAGTCGGTTTCATTCGGGCAATCAGTTTGCGCTTTGCCAAACTCATCAAACCAAGCACAGCAAACATTGAGCGCGCCCCCCGGTGCGCCGACATTGCCTTGAAACACTGTCCGCCCGGCCAGATACGCGACAAACAATCCCTGCACTAGCGCAGGTGGCAGGGTTGCGGATGAAAACAGCACGCGACTACCTAGCAATCCGGCGAAATAAACCAAGCGTGTTAATGCGGGCAAGTCTTCTAAGTCGAAATCATCTGGCTCATCAAGAACTAAATCCGAGGTCAATAGCCGCAGCATCGGGCCAATTTGATGCCCGCCGCGCAGCGTTTCCGATGCGGGCATTAAATGATCGACGGTGCAGACTAAAACTGGCGCACTGAGCATCTTCAGCGTTTTGGCATTGCGCGGATCTTGGCCCTTGGCCTTTAGATAGTTTGCCAAAGTGCCACTGGCGAGGGCACCGTCATAGCGCACACCAATGCCATCGTCAACGATTGGCTCGGCCGATTCGCTACCAGGAACAGCGGGCTGCTCGCGGTCACGCCGCTCCTGATTCGCATGTTCATGCAGCGCCCGCACCGCGCTGGAGCCAATCATCACTGCGATATCGTCGTCCAACAAATTTAAGCGTTCGCGATAGGCGTCGCCAGTTTGCAGTGTGAGCGTGCGCAAACCCAAGGCCACGCAAAAACGCGCGCCGCTTGGCGGGGCCAAGCCATACATAATGCGGGCGTTCGCCAAGGTTTTGCCGCAGCCGGTGGAGGCCATATTGACGCCAAAAAAACCCTGCTGTTTCGAGCGTTTTACAAGAGTTTGCGCCAGCTCGAACGCCTCGTTTTGCCAAGCAAAATCACCCGCGCTGCGCTGCTTGAATTTTTTGCGCTGCGCGATACTGGGGAAAGCACCCTCCAGCGTTGAAAACGTTGAAGCAATGATTTTCGCGTAGCGCGCCACACCGACTAAATGCTCATCCAAGCGCTGCTTTAAGGAACCATCGGTGCGGGTATTCGCAAAAATGCTGTAGCTAGCATCACCATACTCGCGTTTACCTTCTTCACTGGAAAATTGGTGATCGCTGGCAATCAGCACCAGCCTGGAAAGATGCGCAATGAATGGGTTGTCGATGGACGCTGACGCCATAGATTTGCTGTTTTGCGCAATCTCGGTAGCGAGTTTTGCAACCCGCGCTTTCCAGGTATTGCTTTGCGTGGGCAAGCCACCTTTGAAGCTCCAGCAGTCTTTCGCGTTTGCCATCGCATCGCTGTTGGTATGCGCCCAGGACGCGTCCAATTCAGTCCAAATCGCTGCCAATGCAGCGTCAGCAATGCCCTCGAGGTTGGGTAAGGGCAAACGATGATGCGATAGCACCAGCCAGCCAACTAAATGCGCGAACGGCGGCAGCTTCGCGAACGGCTTATCACTATTGGCACCCAAGCCATCGCAAATAAGCCGCTGCTGCCAAATATCGCTTTCAGTGGCAATATTTTTCAACCGCGCCAGCCATGCCGCATCGCTGTCTTTACCAACAAAGGCCTGAAACAGCCGCAGGCTCACCCACTCATGCCGGTACGGATCAGCGACGCACTGGTTGTACTTCAGCTTGTTTTGAAACAGCACACTGGCCTTGCCAAAATCATGCCAAAGCGCCGCCATTTCCGCCGCCATGCGAATTAGCGTCAAACTATGCCAATCGTTCTCATCGTTTGTCCGCAATATATTCCTCTCGGTCAAATTGGTTGGCACCGAACCCTGGGCGTTGAACTGTTTGGCATCGCCAACGATCCACAGCAATTCGCTCAAGTTGGCGCTGCGAATCCAGTGGCAGCTGACGGAAGTGTTTTTGCGCGCGGTTTTGCGCAGCATTTTGCGCAGCGTATCCAAACCGATTTGGGTGATCGGCGTTTGCCAGGTGCGCTCGCCTTTCCGTTCACCGAATTGATCAAGGATGCGACGGGTTTCAGTTAGCGCGCGTTTCTGGCATTGGCTGATGAGTAGAATATTCATACCTTATCCTTTCCCATACCACCGGCAATGTCTTTCAAGGTATCGATCATAAAATCCAGCGCTTCCGTCTGAGTCAGTGTTTGAATCACCGCACGGCGAAATTCGCCTTCGTCGTGGCCTGCCACAGCCGATACAAATGCTTGCGGCAGCACACTGGCATCTTTAATCAAATCGGCGACATCAAACACTAAGCCACCACGACGGGTTTTACCGTGCAGTACCGACAAGCCATGCGGCAAACCCAGCACCCAAGTCGCGGTTGCGCCTA
>JAYTAO010000612.1:0-14863 GCA_043737435.1 Rhodanobacteraceae bacterium
GCGATACAGGCGATTTTGTTGTGCGGGCGGGTTGTCCAATAGGTTGACGCGCGGTGCTGGAATGACGTAAACATCGCCGCGCTGATCCAGCGCAAAAGCCGACAAGTTACCGGCACTGCGCCAACTCGGATGTTGCCACGCACGTATACGCTTGCCGCTTTGTGGATCAAAATCTACCACCGCGAGACCAATTAAGTCGCGTTCCGAGGTGCTCAACGAGCTGGCAGGGCCAAAACCTTGGTTTGCGCTCAAGCTGCGTATAAACGCAGGCGGCGTTTTACACAGATTGCGCGGTGCAAATGCCGCTAAAGCTGATTTGGATTGCGCTTTTTGCGAATTTGGCGTCATGACGTAGGCCAGCGCTACAAAAGCGATGATCAGTGACAGCGCCAAAAATTTGCGCCCATGAAATTCGGGCGTCGGTTTCGCTTTCGGTTGATCTTGTTTGACGATCACCCGATTGCTGTCAGCTAGTGTGGCTTTTGCTTTACGTTTGCTCATGGCACACTGAAACCAATAGGCCTAAACATCGGTCCACCTATGCAGGGAAACGCTTGCGCTTTGATCACGCCGTCGACGATTTGATTGCGTGCCCAGCAATATTCCAGTCCTGCGCGATCGTCATTTTTTAACTGCGACACGTACCAAAACACCAAGCTGCCTGCCAGCGCTTCCGGTTTCGGATCCAGAAAAGTTTCTGGGTCTTGGCGGAAGTCGCTGTTGCAGCAGGGGCCTAAGGTCAGCATATCCGAACTGCCTTCGTCCCGGCCCGGCTTATTGGCGGTGACATACACCCATTCGTTGTCGCCGCGGCCCGAGGCGAATTGGCCACGACCGGGTTCAATTTGGAATGCAAACAGTTTGTTTTTCAAGCGAAAGCGCGCACCGTTGGCGTCAGTATCGCCATTGGCATCAAAGTAGCGCTCCTGCAACACTGGCTGAAATTGATCCCCACTTCGCGCCTCAAACGTCCAGCCGCCGCCAGCAGGTTCGATCCGCAGCACCGGTCTATAGGTTCCATCATTCCCGCAGCCGGCACCGATGGAGCCGGCTGTTGGACGAAAACGACCGTCAGCGTAGAACTCAAAACTTTGTCGATAGCTGTAATTGCACGCACCCGGCCAGCCCAAGCTGCGAAATTCCTGTTCGAGCTTCACCCCAGTACTCTGACCGTTTTCGGTGATTTCAGTCACGCTCGGCGCAGTAAAGGGCAGCACCGCTGCAGAGCTAAAACTTGGGCAGCCTACGGCGTCAGAATATCCGAAGCCATCGCGCTCGGAATAACTGACGTGCCAGTCAACGAGTTTGGCGCTGCTCAATAACGGCTTGCCTTTAAAGCTAACGTTGGAAATTTGTAGCCCATCGCTTGCGGTTAGCAAATATTCCAGCTTCCACCCCATACGTTCCAGCGCAGTATTTTTCTCGCAAAAGTGCGCGGTAATCGCTGCGTCACTGAGGCTTTGTTCGCTGGGCGCGGCGTTCGCTTGTAGTTGAGTTAGATCTTTTTCGGCACGTACGCCCACATCGGTCCACTGCACGCCCACCAGGCGAAAATCAGTCAAATCTACAATCGCCCAGATCGCAATATTGCCTTGCACAAAGGTGGGTGCCACACATAAGTGCTTGCCACACATAAGTGTTTGGAACGCTCGCAGCGGGTAGCGTTGAGGGCGGATTTGGTGCTGGCCATTTGCGCATCGCTAAACTTTGGGATTACACCGCCCAACGCCTCTTTGACTTCGCTTGCGCTGATCGCAAGCGCTATCGCCAAGCTTTTCAGACGCTCAGGCACTTCTGCCTGCCGCCCGACATCCGCGCGCCAGCTTAGTATTTTCCCAACGGTTAAATCAGCAGTGCCGATCAGTGTGGTATTTCTAGCAAAATCATAGACTTCCACGCGATAGCAGCGATTATTTCGGCAGTTTTCAATGTCAGCGACGACATCGCTGATGCGTAGCGGATAAACCGCCATTACCTCCGCTCGCAGCTTATTTCCCTGCAATTGCAACTGCGCTGCTAACGGCGGATGCGTCAGCGCCATTTGCTGCGCCGCTGCAGCTTCGCCGGAAAGTGTGAGCGGCAATGCTGGAAGCACATTGTCGCGCAAGGACTTTTGATAAGCCAAAACCTCTGGCAAAACTTTCGCTGCGGCGGCAAGTTCGAATTGCGCTGCGGGTGCGCCGGTTTTGGGTGCGGGCGGGCTGGGGGTGCAGGCGTGGAGGCAGACAACAAAAGTTGCTACTAGAGTTCGCTTGAAATTATCGCTTTGGGTTATTACCGAAGTTACCATTGCCGCAGGGCCATTAAACTACCTCGACCATATCACCCTTGCGCTCTAGCCATTCTTTGCGATCTGAGGCGCGTTTTTTCGCCAGCAGCATATCCATCAGCTCTGCGGTAGAAACCGCATCGCCGGCGTAAAGCTGAACCAATTTTCGCGAATCCGGATTGATCGTGGTTTCCCGCAGCTGCGAGGGGTTCATCTCGCCCAAGCCCTTGAAGCGCGTCACATCCGGCTTGCCACGCACCTTGTCGCGGCTCAGTTTTTCCAACAGCGCATTTAGCTCGGACTCGTCAATCACATAATGAACTTTTTTGCCGACGTCCACCCGAAATAGCGGCGGCATCGCCACGTACACGTGCCCGGCCTGCACAAGTGCTGGAAAGTGCTTTAAAAATAAAGCTGCGAGCAGGGTTGCGATGTGCAATCCATCCGAGTCCGCGTCCGCCAAAATAATGATCTTGCCGTAGCGCAGACCGCTCAAATCACCTTTGCCTGGGTCCATGCCGATGGCGACTGCTAAGTCATGTACTTCCTGCGAACCCAGCACCGCGCCGCTTTCCACTTCCCAAGTGTTCAGAATTTTGCCTTTAAGCGGCAAAATCGCTTGAAAGTCTTTTTCCCGTGCTTGCTTGGCGGAACCGCCTGCGGATTCGCCTTCGACAATAAATAGCTCAGTACGGCTCAAATCTTGACTAACGCAGTCCGCCAGTTTTCCCGGCAGAGCGGGGCCGCTGGTAATTTTTTTGCGGGTGATTTGTTTTTCGGTTTTTAACCGCGACTGCGCGCGCTCAATCACCAATTGCGCGATTTTCTCCCCCGCTTCCACGTGTTGATTCAGCCACAAACTAAAGGAATCATGCAACGCGCTGAGCACAATCGGTGCTGCCGTGCGGCTGGACAAGCGTTCTTTGGTTTGCGAGGAAAATTGCGGCTCCATTTGTTTAAAACTCAAAACAAAACTCAAGCGTTCCCAGACGTCTTCCGGTGCAAGTTTGATGCCGCGCGGCAGCAGATTACGAAATTCGCAGAACTCACGTATCGCGTCGGTCAAGCCGCTGCGCATGCCATTGACGTGGGTGCCGTGCTGGCTGGTGGGAATTAAATTAACGTAGCTTTCTTGCACCAGATCACCCTCGGGCAACCAAGCCAAGGCCCAGTCGATCTGATCGTGCTCTTTTTTCACGGCACCACAAAATAGCTCGGCGGGTAACACAAATTGGTCCGCCAACTGGCCGCGCAAATAGTCTTTCAAGCCATCTTGATAGAACCAGCGCTGCTTTAATCCGGTTGCTTCATCGCATAGCAGCACCTCTAAGCCTGGACACAGCACGGCTTTGGCGCGCAACAGGTGCTCAAGTTTGCTAACTAAGATGCGCGGCGAATCGAAATACTTCGCCTCCGGCCAAAACCGCACCCGCGTGCCGGTGTTACGTTTGCCGACTTCGCCAATGACTTTTAAATTTGAGGTTTTGGCACCGTGCGCGAAGCTCATCAGATATTCCTGACCGCCGCGCTTAATAAAAACTTCCAGTTTGTCGGATAGCGCATTGACGACGCTGACGCCAACGCCGTGCAAACCGCCGGAAAACGCATAGTTTTTATTTGAAAACTTACCGCCTGCGTGCAAGCGGCACAAAATCAGCTCCACCCCAGACACCTTGTGTTCGGGATGGATATCCACCGGCATGCCGCGGCCATCATCGATGACTTCACAGCTGCCGTCAGTAAACAGAGTCACTTCAATGCGTTTCGCATGGCCCGCCAGCGCCTCATCCACCGCGTTATCGATAACTTCCTGCGCTAAATGGTTCGGCCGAGTCGTATCGGTGTACATGCCAGGACGACGCTGCACAGGTTCGAGCCCCTGTAAAACTTCGATATCAGCGGCGTTGTAATCATTTGCCATGAAAAGGAAAACCAAAGGAAAACGGATGCCGATGGTGGCGGGTTCGGGCTGTGCTTTCAAGAGCGAACATGGGGTGGATTTTTGCCTTGCTAGCGTTGGGTCAACCCGACGTCAAACTAGAAACATAGTTTTACGATGCATAAAAATCCCTACTTTCAAAGGCAAGTACAGCATAGATGCCACAAACGTCGCGAAAGCAAATAAAACGCATTCCAAGCTAAAAAGCCTTCAAACTGCGTCAGCGAAAGCACAGGTCACGATACCAGCCAATATTCGTAAAGCACTGGGAATCATTGCAGGCAGCCCCATTCGATTTATTGAAAGTGATGGCTTAGTGGTGTTGAAGAAGGTCGATGTGAATCTGAGTAGTTTGTGTGGCGGCGTGGTTATTAGGGCGTGTTTTTGCGCTGACGCTTAAGGCAATAGGGCAAATACTTGAAGCATTTTTGTTGCATCCCGCGTTTACTTTACAAGCAGCAGACGCATTCGAATTTGCCCTTGCCGCATTCAAATTAGGCGGTGACTTTGCCGACGGGTTGATCTTGTTTGAAGCAAAGCGCGTTGGCGTCATGGTCATGACGTTCGATGCAAAGTTCGCACGGCAAGCGGGAGCTACTTTACTTGCCGTCGACGAGCGCGGTTGAGCTGCCCGAAGATTGTCGCAAAGCGACAAAACTCTTATTTTCTAACTATGCAACGCTTGCGTTTCTAAAGCGCTTGCCCGATGTTTGGCGAACTTGGCAAATTAATTCGATCCTGGCGTTTGTAGATAATCTTAAAAACCGCAGTTGACCGCTAACTAACTCCGATAAAGCTATGAATATGTTGAATAATTTAGATATTCCGAAGTTCACCTTGGGGGTGAAGGTCGCTCCGAACAAAATTGAATACTTTTTTGACGCCCCAGCATCGTTGTTTCGGCAATGAGCATACTGCCTCCTCACGCCTTGCTGGAACGCCAAAAAAATGCACCCTTTTGTCCGTCCAACTTCGGTTTCTAGGATAATGGATATCCAAAAAATGGAAAACCCCGAACTCGTGCTTTTTCGCAATACCGCTAAACGCATGCAGCCCATGTTGTCTCAGCTGGTGTTTGCTGGAGGCTGTTCTACTTCCATGCTGTTTAGCGAGCCGGGTTTTATTCGCCCCACACCACCGCAATGGTTAGATGTAATCGCCAGTACTGAGGGTGAGCTTGGGCACATGGCATTAACGATCAAGTTAAAAGAAATTGGCATGCGTGAAGACACCATGATCGGCCGCGGTCGCTGGAAAATGGGCACGCTAACTGTTTGCTTTTGGAACGTCGACCCGGTATTCAACCCGTTTGCCTCAAGATTTATTCGCGACGCCTTTGCGATGCCGCGAAAGTATGTGGCGGGGCCGGATCTCAATGTCAAACTGGCGAATGCAGCGTTTTTTATGGCGATGAAATTAGAAGCGTTCCTTGGGAGGGGGCTGGCAAATTATCAGAGCAGCGATGATTTAAATGACCTAGTTTCTTTGTTAGCGGCCCGTACCGAGGTCGCTTTTGATTTGCGCCTTGCCGCACCGGCCGTGAGAAGCTTCATCCAGCGCGGTCTAGCAGAGCTCAAACCAAAAAGTGATTTTCAAGAAGCGATTAGGCGAATTTTGAATTACGATGCAGGCCTGATCGAGCTTGCTTTGGCACGTTTAAATGAAGTGGTTAGAATTGATTTGAAGTAATGGATTTTAGTAGGTGGGAAAAACTTTTTTGCATTAAACCCATGACGCGAGGCCATAGTGACCGATACGCTTTTTAGCTTTGCGCAAGAGACGAGTCTTGACGTGGAGCCCTGGAACATCCTGATTGTCGACGACGAGCCAGGCGTTCATGAGGTAACCAAGCTAGTCCTTGGTAATTTCCGCTTTGAACAACGACCGCTGAGATTCTTTCATGCCTACTCCGGAAGTGAAGCGCGGGTTTTATTACGGGATACCCCGGATTTGGCCTTGGTTTTACTTGATGTCGTGATGGAGCACGAGACGGCTGGGCTTGATCTGGTGAAATACATTCGATCTGAGCTTGAAAATAATTTCATCCGCATCGTGTTGCGCACCGGTCAGCCGGGTCAAGCGCCTGAGCAGGACGTTATCGCCAATTACGATATCAACGACTACAAAGACAAAACCGAACTTACCGCGCAAAAACTCTACACCACGCTCTATGCCACGTTGCGAGCCTATCGCGATGTGATGATTATTGAGCAGCAAAAGCGCGGTTTGGAGCGCGTAATACACGCCTCTGCACACATTTTTAGCCATCAAAAAAATCACGAATTCGCCTCTGCCGTATTAAATCAAATCACTGGCTTATTGGGCATGCGCAAGGGCGCGCTGTACTGCAAAGTTCGCAATAATGATGGTTCGGAGCCCGAACACTTTATTGTGGCTGCGGCGAATGGCGAGTACGAAAAATATATCGATCATTATGCCGACGTGAATTTGCCACCGCACATCGCCGAATCCCTGCGTACTGCCTACCTGAGTCGTCAGAGCTTATTCAAGCGCGACCATTACGTGCTGTATTTTACCGACAGCGAAAAATCAGAAAGTTTGCTTTATGTCGGTGAAAACTGGCAATTGACTGATTTGGAATATCGTTTGGTTGAGCTTTTTTGTACCAATGTTTCGATTGCGTTTGAGAATTTGCATTTAACCCAGGAATTATTCGATTCGCAGCTGGAAATGGTCTACATGCTTGCCGGTGCTGCGGAAACACGTAGCAAAGAAACTGCGAACCATGTTCGACGAGTCGGCGTCATTGCTGAATTGCTCGGGCGCTATTACGGGCTCAGCGAAAGCGAATGTGCCCAATTAAAATTTGCCGCCCCCTTACACGATATTGGCAAAATCGGTATCCCGGACGATATTTTAAATAAGCCGGGGCCACATTCCAGCGCTGAAACTGATGTGATGCGAACTCATGCGGATTTAGGTGCGCATATGCTGGCCGGATCGCGGCGGCCACTGATGATGCTGGCGAGCAAAATTGCCGCGCAACACCACGAAAATTGGGATGGCTCGGGCTACCCCATGCAGCTACGCGGGCTAGAGATCTCAATTGCAGGTCGAATTACTGCTTTGGCTGATGTGTTTGATGCGCTTGGCAGCCGCCGTTGCTATAAAAACCCTTGGTCCGATGAAGATATTCAAAATTTCATCCGCGCCCAAAGCGGCGTCAAGTTCGAGCCCAAATTGGTTGAGCTATTGATTAGCAATTGGGACGAAGCACAGGCAATTCGAGCGGCGTTGCCAGACGAAGATTGAGGGAGGTTTGGTTTCGGCTTCTAAACTTTGACATTAGCGACACGCACCTGCGTTCAGAATTTGGGCTCAACTACAGGAAGTATCATGCGATCTCTAATTTTTTCCGCTTTGTTGGGAGTTTTTATGTCAAACGCTGCATTGGCCAAATGCGCACCCTCGCTTGATTTCAGTTTTCGCCCTTTGGCTGGCAAAGTTCCGGTCAAGTTATGCGAAAAACACCCCAATCAAGTATTGTTAGTTGTCAACACCGCATCAAAATGCGGCTATACGCCGCAATATGAAGGCTTGGAAGCATTGCACGCCAGTATGGCGGGTAAGGGCTTTGCCGTGATTGGTTTTCCGAGCAATGAGTTTGGTGGACAGGAGCCGGGGACTGAAGCGCAAATTCAAGAATTCTGTACCCTGACCTATGGCGTAAAATTCCCGATGTATGAAAAAACCAGTGTCAAAGGCAGCAGCGCGTCGCCGTTTTATCAAGGTTTGATCAAAGCGACAGGTTCTACACCGGCCTGGAATTTTCATAAGTATTTGATCGGCGCGGACGGCACGATACTTAAAGCCTACCCGAGCTCTGTCAAACCCAACGATGCTGGGCTGTTGGCAGATATCAAAGCCGCGCTCGCTGCGCGTGCGAAGTAAGGTGTTGTTTGTACCAAGCAGTTTTGCGTGCGCATAAATAAGCGCAGCGCCGCTGCATTCGCGATTTTTCTCGCCGCCGTTGTTTTGACGGCGGTTTTCGGTGCGCAGTTTGCACCTGGGGCTTGGTACGCCTCTCTGATTAAGCCTGCTTGGAATCCGCCTTCGTGGCTATTCGGTCCGGTTTGGACATTACTTTATCTTGCCAACGCAATCGCGGCTTGGCGGGTGTGGCGGCGCGGGCATGGCGAGGTGGCTCTCGCGGTTTGGTTCTTGCACCTAATTCCAAACGCGTTATGGTCGTATTTTTTCTTTGGCTTGCACCGGCTAGATTGGGCTTTGATCGACATTGTTTTGCTCAACTTAGCGATTGTTGCTGTGGTCGCACTGTTTTATCGGCGCGACAGGATCGCGGGTTGGCTCATGCTGCCTTATTTGCTGTGGGTCGCATTCGCTGGTTTCCTCAACTGGACTTTGTTTAGTCTTAATCTGCACATTTAGTATCTAAACGGCGAAGATAATGCGGATTTTTCACGTAGATGTTTTTTCTGCCGACGCATTTTTCGGCAATCCTTTGGCTGTCGTGCTGCTTGACGGTACGGCGGAAATGAGCGGCGAGCGCATGCAGCGCATTGCCAATTGGTTGAATTTATCGGAAAGCACTTTTGTGCAGCCTGCCGCGGATGGCCTGAGCTACCAAGCGCGAATTTTTACCCCCAAGCAAGAGCTACCGTTTGCCGGGCATCCAAGCATCGGCAGTGCCGCAGTTTTATATGCGGCTGGTGCTTTGAGCACGCAAACTTGTCACTATATTCAGCACTGCGCTGCCGGTGCCATCCCGGTTTGGCGGGAGGACGCGCTTTGGTTCGTGCAAGCGCCGTTGGCGACATTGACGTCGATAGCACCGAGTGCAGGCCGTGAATTGGCGCAAATTTGTGGGCTGGCGCAGTGCGGCGCTGCACCTGCCGTGATTACGCTAGGGCCGCGTTGGGCGGTGGCTGAATTCCGCGGGGCAGACGCGCTGTTGGCAGCACAACCGGATTTTGCCGCGCTGGCGGCTTGGAATTCGGCGCATCGTAATATCGGGTTAGCCGCGTTTGCGCGCGGTGTTGATGCCTCTGGGGAGTATCTTGAGGTGCGCTGTTTTGTGCCCTTGGACGGTATCACTGAAGATCCGGTTACCGGTAGCGGCAACGCCGCGGTCGCCGCGTTTTTGCATATAAATCAGGACTTTGGCAGCTTGCCAAGAATTTACCGCGCGCGCCAAGGCCGGGCTTTGGGCCGTGATGGCCAGCTGCGAATACGGGTTTCAGCGAATGGCGAAGTCGCGGTTGGTGGCGTTGTTACCCCGATCGCATCGGGTGAACTTTTGGCGCTGCCTTTCGCGTAACTGGATTACTGGCGGACGCTGATATTGCGGCGTTTAAATTCCGCCAAATGTTTTGCATGCAATTCTAAGCCATCCAACCAAATTCGTTTTAGTTCCGACAGCGCTTCCAATTTTTTCAACACGTTGTCTGCCGAAAATGGTGCAGGGGCATCATCTTGTACACAACCTAACGACAGATACTCTAGTTGCATTCCCTGCAATGAGGTATTGCCGCGCAACAGCGCTGCCATCGCATCATCGAAAGCGGTGCCTTCCAGATCCAGCGCTTGCAACTTCCAAGTTTAACTCGAAATAGCCAAACCACAAGCATCGACCCACAAAAAAGCGAGTCCCTGCGCGCGCAGATATTCTAAGCCGCCATCGCCCTGCAGCAACGCGCAGCTGGCAAGCGCGCCTGCAAGCACGCACAAGGGCGCTTGCACGGAGGCCGATTGCGCGCAGGCAATCGGATAGCCCGTATGTGGGTTGAGCAAATGCGCATAGCGCTGGCCGTTGACGATCATGTAGCGCTCGTAGTCGCCACTGGTGGCGAGTGCGCCGCTGCCGATGGCAATGCTGGCGATCGCTTGATCGGCATGGCGCGGGTGTTGAATGCCGATACGCCAGGGCGTGCCATCGCTTTGCGGGCCGGTGACGCGCACATCACCACCCAGATTGACCAGAGCGTGCATCAGCCCGGCATTAATTAACACGCTGGCAGCGCGATCGGCCGCGTATTCCTTGCCAAAACCGCCAAAATCCAGCTGCATGCCGGGTAGGCTCAGACGCACGGTAGGGCGCTGCCAGTTAACTTTATTCCAGCCGATTAACGGCAGCAGCGCGTCGATGTCTGCCTGAGTCGGTAGTCGGCCAGATTTGAAATCCCAAGCCCGGCGCAATACGCCGCTGGTGATGTCAAACATGCCGTCACTTTGCTCAAAGCACTGTTGCGCAAAATCCAGCAGCGTGGCGGTTTCGGCATCGACGGTGGTGTCGCTGATGCCTGCATTGGCGTTGATCTGGCTGATCACGCTTTGCGCTTGATAACGCGAGTATTTCGCCTCAATACGCTGGATTTCAGCCACCGCAGCTTGCAAAACTGCTTCAGCCCGAATCGTATCGGCGCTCCAAAGTCTGATTTCGCATTGACACGCCATCGCGCGAAAAGCTTTCTGAAGCAGCTGCATCGCGCTAAAAACTGTGTTTTAGGCCCAACTGCCAGGTTCTAGCGGAGAACGGTGTCAGCTCGGCACTGCCCTTGCCTAATGCCCAGCTGTTTTTCTGCCGATAAAATTCAAATTTGACTTCGGCGCGCCAGCCTGCAAATTCCGGTAAGCCTAGCTTCAAGCCTAGATCCCATGCGCCAAAAGCACTTAAGCGAGCATCGGCGGAATAGTTGCGATTCGGATAAAAACCCGCCCCGAAAGGCGGGTCGACGTAGAAGTCAGCTTTGCCTTGGCTGTAATAGCGCAGGCTCGGGGTCAAGATGAAGTCGTGCGCTAAGTTTTGCTCCCACGCAGCCTCCAGCGTATGGGCATCCAGCGCCCAGGAGTCTTGGTAATAGCGATACGACAGCCGCAACGCCGCGTCTGCGTCGCTGTAGTACTTGTTATAGCGCAGCAACAGCGTGGTTTCATCGCGGCCGTCTGGACGCTTATCCAGTGGCTTGTAAGGATCATTGAAGTAGCCCGTGCCATGGGCGAAGCCCAGGCTTGCCGTGATTATTGAAGTTGGGCTCAGCACCCGCGTTATCCCGACGCTAAGCTGTCCACCGCGTCGGGTTTCATCTTCGGCAACACCGTTAGTGCTATCGATACTGTCACGATTGACCGCGATTGCGAAGTCATAGTTGGTGTTGTGATCCTCGCTATCGAGACTCGCGCCCACGTTGAGCGAGCGTCCAATGTAGTCATCTTCGGTCGAGTAGGCCCCGCCAAAGCGCAGCGTTGCGCGTTCAGAATAACGTGTGAAATTGATCGAACCGGCCTTACGGAAATCATCAATGCCTTCGCCTGACGCACCGGAGAGGGTGTCGTGATACAGCGGACTGGCACCGGAAATACTGTCGGTGGTCAAAAACAAGTTCGCCGCCCATTGCTCGCCCATGGGGGCAATCACGAACAAGGATGGCGCACTGATTTCCATGCGTTCGGCGCGCGGTTGGAACTCCTGGTAATGCGAGTACTGCAGCTCCAAACTGGTTTGCGTAGGGGCGGTCGCGGCATGGGCGGGCAAAACGGTCGCGGCTAAGCCCGGTAGGGCGAGTGCAGCCGCGAATAGTGCCTTGCTTGGGCTGCGCTCAGTTACAGCCACAGCCGCCTCCACCTACCGTGCCATTGCCGCGCGCGCCTTCTTTGCTTTGAAAGGTGTGATCGGCAAAACGCGCTTCCAGAACATTGCCATCAAAAGCCATAGAGGGTTTTGCCAGCGCAGATTTTTCCCAAGCTTTCACTTCTGTCGTGGCGCACCCGCCCAACAGCAGAACGGTCACCGCTGGGATGAGCAGCGCGTGGCAGAGCGGCCATGGCGCGAACGCCGCTAATCCGAAGAGTTGCTGAATAAATTTCATGATTTTTCTCGCAATGCGGATGTGATCGCTGCTTCCAGCGCCGCCTCGTCTTTGGCTCTAAAACCTTGATGCACTCGGTGAATTTTGCCATCGCGGCCGATCAAATAGCTACTAGGCATGACTTTCAAATCATAGGCTTGTGGCGTTTTGCCAGCCGCGTCATAAAGTACCGAAAACTGCGCCGGAATTTTACCCAGGAAACGCGTTGCGTCTGCGCGCTTTTCATCGACATTGATGCCGAGTATGTGCAGCCCTTTGGTGCCATATTGAAGCTGCATGCGATTGAGAAAAGGAAACGATTCCCGACAGGGCGCGCACCAAGAGGCCCAAAAATCCACCAGCACCACTCGACCTTTGAGCCCCTCCAAGCTTGCGTTTTTCCCGTCGGCCAAAGGTAGTGAAAACGCCGGTGCACTATTGCCAGCTTGCGCCGCTTGTGCACCTGAACCCGCACCAAGAAACGCGCAGGTAATCACGCCTGCCAATATAACTAGCCTCATTGAGGCTGCCTCGTCAGGGGAATGGTGCGGCCATCAGGCAGCGTCATCACCGCGTTGCGGCGATCACTGAAATCGATTTTCAAAAAACCTGCGTTGGCATTGATGGTTTGCGCCGGCTTGTAAGGCGCGCCCATGGCTTGGCCGTTCGCCAGTAACAGCCATTGGCCTTCGTAATGCGAGGGCGTCGACATAGCACCGGTGCTGACATACCAAGTCGGTTCCCCGGCTTCGTCATACATAAAGCCGCAGATAAATAGCAGTTTTTCCTCAAAGCCAATCGAAAAACCTCGCCCGCTCTCACGTTCATTCCACCACCAACCAGGCTCGGGCGCCCCAGCCTGTGGTGCCTTGACTGTCGTTAAATCGGTAAAGGGGAAACGCACCAAATCCACGGTGCCGCCGGGCCAAGTCATTGTTGCGGTGCTGTCGGTGGCAAATTTTAGCTGCACTGTGCCAGGCGAGGCGGTAAGCGTCGCTGTCTTAAACGCGCCAGTTAACGACTGCCCGCCCTGCAGGGTATACATCGGCGAGCTGAAATCCGGGCCGCGGACGGGCGCGTTACCAACAAACCACCATGCTGGGCCTTGCGGCGTGTACAAAAACGCGCCCATAAAGATCGAACCGTTGCGGTTCTCAATGAAGTACCCACGCCCACCTTCGGCGGCATTCCAATACCACCCTGTTTGCGGCACGATTTGCGCTTTCGACGGGCAGCTTAACGCCCAGGTTTTATTGACTGGGCTGACACCCGCGGTGCGCTCAATGCAGCTCAGCGACGCGGTTTGCACGACGCTTTCGGCGCGCACGCAGCTGACGTCCACATAGCCATTCGGGCCATCTGGACGCAGCACAATTTCAGTTGTGTTTGTCAGCGAAAATGCCGTTGCATCCACGCCGATAATGCCACATTCGCTCAGCGTTTTATTCGCGCTGCTGCCGAAGCCAGCGCCGCCGACTGGGTCAATCGCAATGAATGCGGTGGCTTGCGAGTTGGGCAAACTTGGCGACGTGGTCAACAGCACTTTATCGCCGCCGGCCGGCAGATAGCTCAAATCCGGTGGCACCGGAGTAACCGGCACTCCCAGCGGGCAGCTCAGCGCCCAAGTGCGCGTTGTTGCGCCGGCGACGCCGATCGTTTCCTCACAGCTAAGCGTTGCGCTCAAGCCTGTCGCAGCGCGGCTGCAGCTCAAGCTCAGGCTCAGGCTTTGCGCGCCGGTGGCCGGGCCGACGAAGCTTGCTGAGCCACTGACAGTAAAGCCGCTGCCAGCCACGATTCGGCATTGGTTGAGCGTGCTGGTAGCGCTGCTGCCACTGCCTAGACCGCCGCTAGCGGCTACCGAAATGCTGGCGCCTGCGCTTGCGCCGATTGCGTTATTGCTGCCGCTAAAGTTAATGCTGCTGCCGGCGATTGGCGCGTAGCTCAGCGACGGTGGTGTATTGACTACGGTGACTAGTGCTGCTGGGCAAACCAGCTGCCAGCTGCGCACCACCGCTGCCGCCGTGCCGCGCGTTTCTTTGCAGCTCAAGCTGCCGATTTGCTGCGTGCTGGTGCGTACACAGCTTGGCGCGATCAGCAGTGCGGTCGTAGTTGCGCCGACAAAGCTCAGATTGACCGAGCTGATTGCAAAACTGCTGCCGCCCGTGATGCCGCACTGATTAAAGCTGGTGGTTGCAGCCGCACTCGTGCCGACACCGCCCGCAGGCGTCAAAATAATATTGCCGCTGGCGCTGGCACCTAAATCACCACTGGTGCCGGTCAAGCTTAAGTTTGTGCTGGGTGTATAGCTCAGTGTCGGAGGCGTTTCCGTGCTGCCGCCGTTCGGATTGCCGATGTAGGCGGTGATGTCGTCGCGATCTTGGGTCGACAAAATAGATGCTAAAAAACGCATGGACGCAACGCTGTTGATTGCGGAGGTCAAGCATGTCGTATTGTTGGCACAGCGTATGGTCACGGAATTGGTCGGGCCGCCGTGGCAAGACTGGCACTGTGCGGCGTAGAGCGTTCGACCACGCCCTATGTCCCCTACCGCTGATAGGTTCGAACTGAGCAGGCTCAAGACTACGCCGAAGATGGCTGTGGCAAAATTTTTGCTTGTTAGTGTCATTGCTGAATCCCCCGATATTCACGATGAGTCTAACGCCTGCAAAAACAAAGCGTTGACTAACGTGTCGCGAATATATTCGGATTTAAATATTCCTAACGCAAACCGCAAAATTATTTCAAATAAATCGCGCGTTACTTTAGCGATCGGCGCGCAGTTTGCCAGCGGTGTCCGAATCGCGAAGTGCAGCCACCAGAAAATCTACA
>JAYTAO010000613.1:0-6098 GCA_043737435.1 Rhodanobacteraceae bacterium
GCTGAGCAACACCGTGCGGTTGCCTCGCAAATCTTGAAGGTTGTGCCACGTTGACGTGATTGGATTCCAATTCACCTTCAGATTTGCATCCGGCGAACCAACCGCGGGAATGGCGCGTGCGGTCAGCCAGCCTACGATGGCAAGGCCAATCGACACGACAGCGATCAGTATTGCCCCCAAATGCGCGACGCCGCCGCTTTGTCGCAAAATCAACGTCGTCCCAACAATTGTTCCGGTCAAAATGGCAAGGAAAGTTGCCATTTCAACTAGGCCATTACCGCCGGTAAGCTCATTTGACTTTAGTACCTGCGGCAAAATTCCATATTTAAGTGGGCCAAAAACGGTGGAGTGAATCCCCATCATGAACAGCATTGCGAGTAAAAGATAAAGATTTTCCGTAAAAAAGCCGACCGCACCTAAGCACATGATGCCGATTTCTGCAGCTTTCACCCAAACCGCTATTTTTGCCTTATCCAGCTTGTCCGAAAGTTGACCACTTATTCCGGAAAAAAGAAAAAAGGGCAGTATGAACAAGCCAGCCGCTAGCTGAGTAAAAATTTTTCGCTGCTCATCATTCAACGCCAGGGCGCCAAAAGTAATCAATGCGATCAGCGCTTGCTTGAAAACGTTGTCGTTAAACGCGTTGAGCGACTGGGTTAAGAAAAACGGCAGGAAGCGGCGTTGTTTAAGCAGCGAAAACTGGTTGCCTTGGGACATGTGTCCGCCTTTGATTAATCAAGCTTCGAAGCGTAGCAAAGCCGGATGCTACTAAATATTTCGGTGGCCAAGTATTTCGCAATAATACTTAGCGCCATATTCCGCTGACCACACTAAGTTGAGTGCGTTACAGCTTAATCAGCGCCTTTAGCGCTTCTGCCGCGCGTTCAAATTCTGCGATGACGTTTTTCGCATCACTGACTGGGTCGGTCAACGTGCCGCTGCGCGCGCCATGTTCGATTTTTTTCGCCAAATCGCTCAATACGATCGCGCCTAAATTGGCACTGGTGCTTTTCAGCGAGTGCGCGGGCGCTATCATGCCTTCGACCTGCCCGCGCTGCGCCGATTGCGCCAAGATTTTAATATTTTTTGGAGTGTCTTCCAAATAAACGTTGACTAGACCGGCAAATTCCGAACCCATCACCTCCAATAGTTCGTCGAAAATGCTGCGATCAATGGCGGGTTTAACCGGCGCCGCAGGCTTTCCTGGCGCTGCAACCGGCTGAGCTGCAACCAGCACCGGGCTGGCCACCACTGTCGCTGCAACTGGCACAGGTGTTGGGCGTTGTGTGGCAGGCTGAGGCGCAGTCCTTTGCTCCACCGCAGTCCTTTGCTCCACCGCAGACTTTTGCACAACTGGTTTTGCCGCAGGCGGATGACTGTCAAAAAAATCTGGGATGCCATCGGCGGCACGCGCTAAATCCGCCAGCAGTTCGTCCTCAAGGCTTTTAGGCGCAGCCGACCCAGGCTTGGCGCTGGCCGGCGGTGCAGCGAGCGCGCTGTAATCATTTGCCTGCTCAAGCGAAGTGCTGGGCTCAGACGATGTGCGTAAATCTTGGGGTAAAAATTCGGTACGCGACTTCGCATTTGCCGGCATCCACTTGCGCATCGTTTGTTCAAGCAGGCCACGATTGAGCGGCTTAGTCAGGTAGTCATCCATACCGGAAGCAAGGCATTTTTCGCGATCGCCAACCATCGCGTTTGCGGTCATCGCAATAATTGGGATGCGTGGCATTTTGTACTCTTCTTCAAGAGTTCGCTGTGTACGGGTCGCGGTATAGCCGTCCATCACCGGCATCTGGCAATCCATTAACACCAGATCAAACTTCGTGGTGGCTAATTTATCCAGCGCTTCCTTGCCGTGTTCTGCGACTTCAACGCTAACGCCAATCAGGGAAACCACGCGCGTTGCTACGGTACGATTGACCGGATTATCTTCCACAATTAACACGTGCCCGGTGAGTGGACCGGCAACTTGCCCGGTTGCAACACCGGCAGCGGCGAACGTATCGGTGCCCATCCGCGCCGCTTCTTCCATCAGGCTAAATCGTTGTTCGCTGGCCTGATTAACTTCCAGCATCCGGTTCAGCGTAATCGCGACCTCACCCTCGGAGGCATTAAGCATCACTGAGCCACAGCGGCGTGGGTCAAGGATATCCGCACTGATCGGCTCGCCGGATTGCACTAGTAAAAAGCGCATCCGCTCCATCGAAGGCTCGCGCAACGCATTGCGAATGAACGCCGCCGCGGTGCTGCGCATCGAATTCACATCTATAACGGCAATTTCGTAGGCCCAATTGTCGCCCAATGTCGCCGAGCTCTTGAGCTTACTGAGGCCGTCCGCCGTTGTTATCGTATGTGTCAACGTCATCGCCTGTGCGGAAAGCAATGAGGTCAAGCGCTGCGTAACCCGCTGTTCGCTGCAAATCAATAACGCACGCACACCGCTAAGATCACGTCGCGCGGACCCGATATCACCGGCGGCTTTGAGCATCGGCACCGAAAACCAAAAAACTGAGCCTTTACCCGCCTCACTTTTTACGCCGATCTGACCATTCATCAACGCCACAATACGTTGGCAAATCACCAGCCCTAAACCGGTGCCACCAAAGGTTCTAGTCGTCGAGGTATCAGCTTGCTGAAATGCTTTAAATAGCTTGGTTTGCCCTTCCGGCGAAATCCCTATCCCTGAATCTTTAATTGCAAACACCAATTCTTGATGCGTGCGAGTTTCAGAGCGCTTGCTGACTTCAACTTGCACACCGCCCTTTTCGGTAAATTTCACCGCGTTGCTGACCAAATTAGTCAGCACTTGACGCAGGCGTGTCGGGTCACTACGCATTGAGATGCGCACGCCTGGATCCAGCTTAAGAGTAATTTTTAGGCCCTTGGACACCGCTGGACGCTCCATCAAGCGCATCACCGAGTCAAGCACTTCTCGGACATTCATGCCCACTTGTTCAAGTTCCAGCTTATTTGCTTCGATTTTGGAATAATCCAAAATGTCGTCAATAATCCCCAGCAGCTGTTTCGCTGAGCCGTACGCGGTATTGAGGTAATCGCGCTGATCGGGTTGGAGTTTGCTGTCGCGCAAGATTTCTAACAGTGGGATGATGCCATTGAGCGGTGTGCGAATTTCATGGCTCATCGTCGCTAAAAACTCACCCTTAGCCATACTCGCGGCTTCCGCGCTTAGCTTTGCGGCTTTGAGCTCTTCCTCAATATTTTTATGACGGGCCAACTCGGCTTTTAAATCTTGCGTTAAACGTTCGGCTTGAAACTGTGCTTCCTGTGCGCCCAATTGTGCGGCACCGACATTGATCGGGCCAGCGCTGCTAAATCCCGCCGCCACTGGCAAAGAACTTAGTCCAGCCGCACCACTGGCAAAATGGGCTGGCCCCCAACGGCGCGCAATTAAGATATTCACCACTACCAATAAGATCACCAAAACAATGGTCGCAAACTGCGGTTGCGACGACGTCAACAGCCGAAAACCCACCGGGAAAAACAACAGCGCTTGCGTGGCACTCATCAATACGACGTCGTCTGAAAGTAGCCAAACTGCAGCGCAAGCCAAGCCGGTCGCGACCAATAACACCGGCAATTGCGTCTCAATTGACTGCGAGTTAGTAAATACGACGATGCCTAAGCCCCAAACGAAAATACTCAATAGCAAAATCAGTTGCGCTGGCCGCACTGCAAACCAATTCGGACGCACCGCACGCTTGGCCTGCACGGCGCAAAATATCGATGCAATGGCCAACAAAGCATGCACGCAGACCCAAATTGCGGCAATTCGGGCATCAACATGATCCAAGGAAAACGCCAAAGTTAGCGCTAGCACGGCACTCATGCCGGTCCAGAAATTGATCGCGTCAAACAAGCGGCGCTCTTGGTCATTCGTGGCTTTACTCATAGCGCTGGGTTCTCCGAACAGAATAGAAGCCTAAAAGACAGTATTTTCTTGATGCCCGCTGCATGGGGCTAACGAGCGTTGCTTTGAAAATCGAAACCAAGCTCTGCACCTGGCTGCTGCACAAAATTGCCTTGAATAAAATCCACACCTAGCGAAAATAATGCGGAGGCGCTTTGCGCATTTTCCACGCGTGCAGCAATGACTCGGCGCCGACCGTCGTGCGCAGCGGCGATCAATGACTTAAGTTCTTCGCGCAGACTGCCGGTCGCATCCAGATACTTGTCTGCCAATTTGATGTTATCGACTGGCAAATAGCTCAGAATTTGCAATGCAGTTAAGTTCGACTCAAACCCGCCCAAAGTAATTTTTAAACCCAAAGCGCGTGCCGCTTGGAAAAACGGCACCGCCAATTTGAGCTCTCGCATAATCTCGCTCAGGCGAAATTCCAGACAAAGCGTGCTGGCATCCAAGCGCCGCGTTTCCAAAGATTGCCGCAGCCAGGCAATACGCTGGGTGTCTTTCAAAGATGCACCGGACTGATTGACAAAAAGGCGCAGCCCGCCGCGCCCTTGTCGACGTCGCTCGTCCAGCGTCGCCATACAGCGTGACAAAATCCATCGGTCAATTTCTTGCGTTAAACCGTGTTCGTTTGCGCCTTCAATGAGCTGCGCGCCCGAATAACTTCGATCACCGCTACGTAGCCGCAAAAGCACTTCGTATTGCTCCTCACCGGTATCTTGCAGCGCAACGATCGGTTGGAACATGAGCTGGAACCCGTCTTCTTTAAGCGCTCGGCGAATCGACTCCTCTAGCAGCGCTGCTTCCGATTTGGCCACCACAACTTCCGGCTGATACAGCGCCACCCGGTCCCCGCTTCCACTCAAGCGCGCTTGATTCATCCCGCGCTCGGCGCAATTGAGCATCGCCGAGGGTTCCGCCAGCGTTTGCGCAAAACCGCAAATTCCTGCACTTAAATTCACTTGAATCGTTTTGCCGCCAACCTCAAACGCCTGCAGCGCAACCCGTTGCCGCAAAGTCGAGGCCAGCTTGACTAATGCCTGCGCGGTGCGCGCCTGGCTCAACAACACAATGCTGCCATCGCTGTAACGCGCGGCAGACTCTTCTGGACGAATCAACTCGCGCAGCTGGCTACCCAGTTGGTTGATCAGCGTATCCATGCCACTGAGCCCTAACTGTTCACGCAATTGCGCCGCGCCGTCTATTTCAATAAACAAGATCCCGCCGCTCAGTGCATCGCGATCCTCCACAACCAGCGCTGAGGCCAGTTTGTCGAGCAACACACTGCGGTCAAATAGCCCGCTCACTAAATCCCGGCTTTTTGATTCGCGACGTGCGCGCAGCAAGCGCGCACGGTGGGCACGATTGGTGACGGCAGAAATTAAATGTTTAGGGCGAATCGGCTTACTTAGAAAATCATCGCCACCGGCGCTGAGCGCATCAAACTGTTTGTCAGAATCTTGTTCGCCTGACAAAAAAACAATGGGCGTGCTAATAAATTCATCCCGTTCCCGAATAATCGCAGTTAACTCCATGCCGTCAATTCCCGGCATGTATAAGTCCATCAAAATGAGATCGGGCTTGAAGTTCTCTAATGCCTCCAAGGTACGCAGCGGGTCGGTAACGGCAAGGGTTTCCATGCCTGCCTTGCGCAAAACACTTTCGGCGAAAAACGCCTGCGAACGGTCATCTTCGACGATCATGATGCGGTAATCCACCGCTTGCTCATGCGCGAGCTGCTCTTTGAGCTTGACGAATGCCGCCTCGGCTGTGGTTTTGGTAGGCAACAGCACATCCACACCAGCACGCATCGCGCGTATTCGAGCGGACAAATCATTCGCATCAGCAAATGCAACGATAGGCATGCGCGCAGTCGTGCGCTGGCGCAGGGTTTTTAAGAAATCGCCAACCAAATCGAGCTGGCTGCTGAAGCCTTCATCGATAATGACCAAATCTGCCGTCATAGAGCTGAGCGTATCTACCAGCTCTTCGGTGGATTCCAAGCGATCCACATTGAGCCCATACGCAGTCAAGCGCGGCGCAAGTTCGGCATACATCCCAACTTCCGGCGCTAAATAAAACACCCTTAACGTCGCAACCAACTGCGTGCGCGGTGGTGCTGGCGCAACAGGCGCTGCAACTAAAGAATCTACTTCAATTTCTACTT
>JAYTAO010000614.1:0-2420 GCA_043737435.1 Rhodanobacteraceae bacterium
TTGGGATGCTAGGGAGTGCAGGCATGGTTATTTTGACCCTTCCGTCCAGTGCGTCCAGCGAAAACCCAGTGCGTCCAGCGAAAACTGCAGCCGTATTGCTGGTTCATCTCAATGTGGTTTGGGTAATATTCTGCGATCTTGGTCATCTGAGTCGCCATGTTAATATTCTCCAACCTAGAAAGTGCAGGAAATTCAAACGCCCTTTTCGGTCAGGTTAGCAAGTAGGTGGTGGTCGCGCAAGCGCCGGTTTGGGCGTGGATAGGGCAGGGATGCCATCACGAAGGCGCGAATTGCAGCCTCTTTGAAACGGGATCGGCACAAGCCGTTACCCATGTAAAACGCGTAAACCTTCGCTCCGCATGCTAACGCCCAGGGCAGCCTTAGATCGCACGCTTTTTAAGGATTAATACTTCAATCGGTGGTGCTTGCCAAAGCTGTAGGTAATAACTGTCATTACCGTCCAGTCCGTCTGCTGAAAGCGACTTGAGATTGGAAAAGCCAACTCGAACACGGTAGAGGCCCACCGGGACTTCAATACGTCTGGCTTCAGGGAAATAGTCTGTGCAGCCAGCCGCGACGATCCTTCCGCTTGGAACTTCAAGAGAGCATTCAATTACTTGATCGAACTCGGCGAAATCAGTTGGAGGTTCGTACTCTAGGATCTGAATCCTTACGGGTACATGCATGTTGCGGGCGGTACCAACGCCGATCATGCCGGGCGCAACCGCTAACAGTCGATCTGTGGCTTCGTCTGACCACGCATCAGAAAGATCGCTATCAGCGCCTTCATCCTGCAGGTAGAACTGATAGTAGTCAGCGAACAGTTCGAGATCGTATTGATGCAGGGGTGCGGTCGGCTTTAGCGCCGGGTTGGAACTGGGCATTGCGGCCTCCGATTGTGTGACTGCCAAAAATCAAATTATTCGACAACCTACAACGAAGCAAACTTTGGCGCAAGCTACTGCGAGCCTTCACCGGTCATGGCATTAGCGCCTTGTTATCCTTCGGATTTAGAACCGGCATAAAAGCCTATTGCAACGCGCCACGCGGTGCGCAAAAGCAAAATAGCGATACCAAAGTACCCGCACAGCATGAGCCAAACTAGACCTGGAATATGTCCATCAGCGCCCGTCTGCAAGTGCGTTGCGCTAAAGGCGGGTGCAGTTGCTTGGGTCAAGTTGAATAAAATGGCTGCCTCACCCATGAAGGGCGCATCGCTGAGATCCGACGCGCCGCGCGCCAGCATGAGACTGCCGTTGGGCAGCGGCCATGACACGGCGAGCATTTCCAACTGCAGCGGACGTGCATGGTCAAATCGGCCATGCGCGCGCGCGGCCGCAACGCCGAATGCCGATGCTGCCGTGCCTAAGCCGGCAAATACGGGGCCCGCATCGACGTCCATAAAATTTTCGGGGCCGGTCAATTCGGGTAGCTCGCGAAAGCCCGTTAACAACCAGCCCCTGCGAAAAAAGAGTTTTTCATATCTGGCGTACCAGCGCGCAGATTGTTCTGGCCATATTTCGGCACTTTGAAACAGCATCGCGGAGGTATAGCTGCCACGTACCAAGCCGCGCGCTGCCGCTGAAGTCGGCATATTTTTGTCGAGTGTAAATGGCGGTAGCCGCAATATTGGATCAGTAGCCGCGCCGATAAACCCACGCACCCCGCGCGCGATGCGGGCACTGTGATCGGTGCCCATCACCTGATCGCTGCGGGCAATTGCTCCCCAGGCGGCTGCGATATCGGTTGGATAGCACTGCTTAGGATAGTCGTCCAATAGTCCGTGTGCGGAGGCGTCTAGCTCAGCGCTTAATGTTTCGGTTTGGATCGCCAGCAATGCTAAATAGCGCGATGGCGTCTGTTGGCGACCTATGAGCGCTACATAGCTGGCTAAGCCATCAATCAACAGCATCCGATAGAACACATTTTCGCGCTTTAGGTAGCCATCTGGATCGGCCTGACTTGACCAGTAGCGCTTGACCCAGTCGGCGTTGTTTGGGTCCACAATGATTTCTGCGGCGGCATCAATCGCTGCGCGTGCATAGATGCTGGGTGCCTGCTGGCCGCGCAATTCGGCGGCGCTTGTTTGCCGTGTCGCTTTCGCGAGACTTGTTTGCCATGCTTGCTCCAAATTCGCGGTTGCACGTAAATAAAAAACGGCGCTGTAGGCAGGCCATTCGGTGCCGGCAATATCGGCCAAAGACAGTTGCGCTGCAGCACGATTTTGCACGCGCGTTTGTGCCCAGGCGGCAAATTTGCCGCTTAGCGCACGGTGCATTGTCCAACTATGCGCCGCTGGGGTATCGCGATATAAATTGGCATCAAAAATAGCGCGCACCACGACGCTACCCGGCCATAGGAAAAACCACGCAGCAATGCCGGTCAACGCTAAACAATTAACCCAGCATTTTAATAAGGGC
>JAYTAO010000615.1:0-2417 GCA_043737435.1 Rhodanobacteraceae bacterium
CCGCGATATAGCCAAAAAACAGCGCTCAGGTTTTGCAGCTGCTCTGGGGAAAAGTCAAACACCTTGCGCGTGACTTTGCGAAACACATTGCGCGCATCCAGCATCAGCACATAATCCTGATGCTCGGGCGCCTTGGCTTTGTCAAGCAGCCACAGTTCGCACGGCACGGTGCGGGTGTAGAAGAAATTACCCCGGACCGCGATCATCGCGTCCACATGCCCAGTTTCGATCAACTTCTGGCGAACTTTCGCTTCCTCGCCGCCCGCACTTGAGGCCTGGCTGGACATCACAAAACCGGCGCGCCCGGTGGCGTTTAGATAGCTGTAAAAATAGCTAATCCACAGATAATTGCCGTTCGACACCTTCTTGGCTTTATTCACGCCGGGTAGGCCAAACGGTAGGCGTGGATCCTTGCGAACTTTCTCGGCGTCTACTTCATCGACATTAAACGGCGGGTTTGCCATTACGAAATCCGCCTTGCCCAGCAACTCATGGGCATCGGTGTAGTAAGTGATACCGGGCTCAATCTTGCCCTCCAGCCCGTGCACCGCCAAGTTCATCTTGCCCAAGCGAATGGTGGTAGCGTTTTTCTCCTGCCCGTAAAAAGTAGCCACCTTGGTCGGATCTAACTGCATGCGCTCAATAAAATGCGCGCTTTGCACGAACATGCCGCCCGAGCCACAGGCCGGGTCCAACACCTTGCCGTGGTCAGGCTCAATGGCGTTGACGATCATCTGCACAATCGCAGGCGGCGTGAAAAACTCGCCGCCGTCATGCGCGCTTTGGTCGGCAAACTGGGTCAAGAAATACTCGTAAATGCGCCCGAACACATCTCCTTTGGCGTCTTGCAATGCAGGGTCATTGAAAATGCGCAGCACGGTGCCCAGCACGTCATTTTCTAAGCTCTGATACTCAGATTTCGGCAACACGCCCTTCAGCGCCGCGTAGTCATCCTCCACCGAGTCCATCGCCGCAATAATCGCCGCCGCACGGTTGCTGCCTTCTGGCAAATTCACCAAATACTGAAACTGCGCCTCGGGTTTTAGAAAAATAGCGCCCCGACTGCTGAAATCTTCCTTGGTCAGCCCGCGCTTCACCCCGCCCCGGCTGGGTAGTTCGGCCTCAATCGCTGGTTTGATTGCCAGAAAGCGGCTGTAGGCATGGCGCAGAAAGATCAGCCCCATGACCGGCATAAAGTATTCGTTACTGGCAAAGTCACTGTTCGCGCGAAGCTGATCTGCGGCCGTCCAAAGGCGCTTTTCGACGGTTTCGATATTATTGGTCACGCATACGCCTGTAGTTTGGAGATGACCGCGTTTTTGCCACCCAAATTGGGCTAAAAACGAAGCTCGCAAGGCTAGACGATAAGGGGGTTGGGTGCAGCAATTATTGGTGGCAGACGACGGGAACATCGCGTCCGTAATGCCTTTGACGATATTTGGCCGCCTGAGACGCAGTGCACTCAAATCTCACAAATAAAAACGCCCAACTTGGAGAAGTCGGGCGAAATTGGGAGTTCAGCGATTAGTAGTTGAGGTGCATACCTGCCACTGATTCGACATTGCTTGCTGAAGTGGTGGCCAGAGAGGGAATTGAACCCCCGACACGGGGATTTTCAATCCCCTGCTCTACCAACTGAGCTATCTAGCCAAACAAATCCTGGAGGACGCTATGCGCCCTCGAGAGACCGAATTAAACTGAATTCCCGGCCACGAGTCAACCATTTCTGACATCGCTGGCACCGTTCGGTTCACGAAACTTATTGGCATTGCGATTAACTAGCCAGCTTGCAATCGAATTGGGTAGGAATTTGCAAAGTGCCGCGAGGAATTGGTTGATAGTGCCATTGATGTAGACACTTTTGCCCGCTTCTAGCGCGGTAAGGGCTTGCCGAACCACGGTCGCGGCGTCCATCCACATAAATTTCGGTAGCGCCTGCACGCGGCTTCGGGCGCCGTTGGCATCGTGAAATTCGCTGTAGGTAAATCCTGGACACAGCGCCAAAACCGCGACGCCAGTTTTCGCCTCTTCCAACGCCAGCGATTCGCTGAAACGAATCAAATAGCTTTTAATTGCGCCGTAGGTGGTGTGGCTAGCACTTGGCGGCACCAAGCCAGCGAGGGAGGCGACATTGATTACTCGGCCCCAACCGCGTTCCCGCATGGCAGGAATGAAGGCGTGGCAAAGCTGGGTAGGTGCGATCAGCAACACCTGCAAGCTGGCGGCGTGCGCGCTCCAGGGCTGGCTTACCAAGGTTCCGGGCAGGCCAAAGCCAGCGTTGTTGATCACAATATCAATCTGCACCTGCCGCGCTTGCAGCTGAGATTTAAGGCTGACTGTTGCGCCAGGATCAGCCAAATCTAGTGCGACAACATGGGCTTTGATGTTGAACTGCTGCGTTAGCTCTGCGGCAATTT
>JAYTAO010000616.1:0-2417 GCA_043737435.1 Rhodanobacteraceae bacterium
AACGTTGGCGCAGCCTTTTAATCACTTTGGAGCTCAACAATGAAAAGCTTAAAAATGTCCCGCATCATCTTGGCATTGGCACTAACTGGCACGGCGCTGACAGCGAGTGCTGGCGACGTAAAAATTACTAATAATTCCGATTGGAGCTTGACGCATTTGTTTATCTCCAGCGTAGACCAAGAAGCGTGGGGCGAGGATCAGCTAAGCGATAAAGTGATCGGCACGGGCGAGAGCTTTACCCTGACGGGCGTGCCTTGCGCGACTTATGACGTCAAGCTGCGCGATGAAGATGGTGACGAATGCGAAGTGGCCGATGTGGATATTTGCGGCGATGGTGGTTGGACAATCGAGAGTGAAGATTTGTTAGCCTGCCAAAGCGAGACGGCCAAGTAATTTGAGCAAAGTTTCAAAGCGGCGGTACGCACAAGTCTTGCCGATTAGGCGACCCGGCAGATAAGTGCGTCCGCTCTTTCAGCTACCTCTAGGCTTCGCCCGATGCGTCGCCATCGCATTCCAAGGGTCATCCGGCCACGGATGGCGCGGATAGCGGCCTTTCATTTCTTTTTTCACCTCAGAGTAAGTGTGGTTCCAAAAGTTTTTTAAATCTTTGGTGACTTGCACCGGCTTGCCGCCGGGGCTGAGCAAATGCAGCGTCACCGGCATCCGCCCTCCGGCAATCCGTGGCGTTTCAGCCAGACCAAAAAGCTCTTGTAATTTCACGCTTAACACCGGCCCAGCCGGATCATCGTAACTGATCGGGCGTGTCATACCGCTGGGCACAGTCAATGATTTGGGCGCTTGCGCGTCCAACATTTGCTGATCGCTAAAACTCAATAACGAACTCAGCGCCTGCCCCAAGAGGTCCGCACTGACGTGGCTCAGGCGCGATTTACCGTGTAAAAAAGGGCCCAGCCAATCTTCTAGCGTGACAAGCAACACCGCTTCCGACAGATCGGGAAATATCGCTTCTGGTGCCAGCCAAGACCGCAAACTTTGCGCGCGTTTCAGCAATTGCTGTTGATTTTCCGTCCAGGGCAAACAGCTCAAGCCCAGCTCCGCGATACCTGCACACAATGCTGCAGCGGCATTTGTTGGCGGCACGGTTTTATCGCTTAACACCAGTTGATCGAAGCGCTCGAACTCGCGCGCTTTTACGGCGGCGTCTTTGACATCAAATTTTTGTTCAGTCGTTTTCGTGATGCGATCTTGGTAATGCAATTCCAACAGCGCCTCGTCAAACGGTGCGGCGCGGCGAATCCGCGCATCGCGGCCGGTGCCATGCAATTCGCTGACCACCAGCCAGCGCTCGCCCCGTAGCGGCGAATCCGCATTAATTTCACCGCCACGCCCGTTACTTAAGCTAAAACGCAGTGGCGCGTCCGCACGTACTTTAGCAACGCGGTCCGGATAAGCGTGCAGCAGTACATCGCCCAAAGCATGCGCACTAATGGTGCCCGGCATTTCCGTGGCGCGCATGCGTTTGGCCCATTGGCGGCTGGCGTGGTCAATGGCAGCCAAGGCGCGGGCGTCGGCGCCGTGCGGGCGCCGCGCGCGATACGCGATGAGCGCATGCCAGCGCGACTGCCAATCTTCGCGAAAACGCTCAGCGCCTTTAAAAATATCGCGGGCTTCCAGTAACGCGATCAGATCGCACGCCAGGGACAGCTCAACGCCTTGGCTGCGCACCAACATATTTGCTAGGCGCGGGTGCGTGCCCAGCTGCATGCAGCGGCGGCCGGTAGCGCTCAAGTTTGCTTTCGCGTCTAGGGCGCCAAGACTACTCAGCAACTGCCGTGCTTGCGCCAACACCGCCGCGGGTGGTGCGTCGAGAAATTTCAGATCGCTACTGCCCCAGGCTGCTAGCTCTAAAGCTAAGGGTGCAAGGTCGGCCTTTAAAATTTCCGGCCGAGTGTTCGGCTCCAATCTTCTAGATTCACTCCACAGCCTAAAACAAATTCCAGGTGCAACACGCCCGGCGCGGCCAGCACGCTGGGTTGCCGACGCTTGGCTAATCCAAACTTCAGTCAGCGTCGAAAAACCGCTGTTGACATCGAACTTGGGTTCGCGCGCCAGCCCGGAATCTACCACCGCGCGCACCCCAGGCAGCGTCAAAGAAGACTCCGCAACATTGGTCGCCAGCACCACTTTGCGCAAACCAATCGCAGCGGGGCGAATCGCGGCCGCCTGCGCATCGACACTCAATTCGCCATGCAGCGGGTGCAGCTCAATGCCGCTGTCCAGATCACTGAGCGCGCTGGCGCTGCGCTCAATTTCGCGCCGCCCCGGCAAAAACACCAGCACATCACCCTCAGTGGCGGTCAGCGCCGCACGCACGCCGCGCGCCACGGTTAACTCCAAATTTTCCTCGCGCGGTGGCGGCAAATAACGCACCTCAACCGCATAAGATTTGCCCGCGC
>JAYTAO010000617.1:0-2410 GCA_043737435.1 Rhodanobacteraceae bacterium
GCCTGCCATCGCTAACGCCGATGCGAACGGCGAAATTGTTGAGTCATCCCAGTCCAAAATAAGAATCGACACACCAAATTTGGCACCTAATCGATTGAAGTCGTTCGCATGCTGAGTGCTAATTTTCGTTGTTGCACCCAAGACCCAAAGGTCTGTTTGATCGTTATCGTGAATGGCAAGTTCAGCGATTTTCGAAAGCACCTCACTTTTTCGAATTGAGTCATCGTAGCGCTTGGCTTCGAAACAGATCGAATCTTTCGAGTAAATCGAGGCACCATCCTGTCCATGCTGGGAGCCACTTGATGCAAGTCGAAACGGCACGCCACAAATAGCTTGAAGCGTTTCAGCAACTAATCCCTCGAAACCTTGTTCGCCTGAAGCTGGAAGCGTTAGCAGAGCGGCATTTAGATTTTCTAGGTGGGTTTTGATTGTTGTGATTATAGAAATCGGACGGTGCCAAAGACATGACGTTACAGGTTTTTGCGATGCGTGAGATGTCGAGGTCTTCCGAGGTGTCACTGCTGGCCGAATCGGCGATATCGGGCTGTCCGTTTCGGTGTAAATGTGATTCTGGGCGTTTTATAGCGCTAAAGACTATAAACCCGCTTGTTTGAGCGCTTAGCCTGCGAAATTACCAGCACCATGCCAAGCAGCTAGCCGACGCCTGGACTGCGGTTTGTAACCAGGGCGCTTGTGACGCGCAAACGCAAAGAAATTTGGACACGTGATGTTCGGATACGGCTGTTTCGTAATTTCCCATCCCAATAAACCGTTTTCCTTCCGTACTCCTTTTGGGTACCCTCAACGGTCACGGTTTTGCTGTGGCAAAGCAGATCCACAATATTTTGACGCCGCACGCGCGTCCAAGGGATTTGCTTACCCCAGCAAGCAAATAAACAGGCAAGTTTATGGCAACTACGTTTCAAAGCTTTGATACCAAAGCGCTTAAGGATTACGCCGAGGAGGCGTATCTGAACTATTCGATGTATGTGATTTTGGATCGGGCGTTACCGTTTTTAGGCGACGGTTTGAAGCCGGTGCAGCGGCGCATTATTTATGCAATGAGCGAATTAGGCCTGGAACACGCGTCCAAGCCGATGAAAAGCGCGCGCACTGTCGGCGATGTGATTGGTAAATACCATCCGCACGGGGATTCTGCCTGTTATGACGCGCTGGTGTTGATGGCGCAGCCGTTTGCGTTTCGCTACCCATTGATTGAAGGGCAAGGCAATTTTGGCTCGCCCGATGATCCGAAAAGTTTCGCGGCAATGCGCTACACCGAGGCCAAACTCACCAAATTTGCCGCCACTTTGTTGGAAGAAGTTGACTTGGGCACGGTCGATTTTAAGCCCAATTACGATGGCAAACAGCTAGAACCGGTGTGGCTACCCTCGCGACTGCCGCATTTGCTGCTCAATGGCACCACCGGCATTGCGGTGGGCATGGCGACCGACATTCCGCCGCATAATCTGCGTGAAGTGGTCAGTGCCTGCATACGTTTACTCGATGACCCGGAAGCCACCACGCGCGATTTATGCGAGCACATCCAAGGGCCAGACTTTTGCACGGCGGGCGAGATCATTACCTCACGCGCTGACTTGCTAAAAATGTACGAAACCGGCTCCGGCTCGGTGCGCCAGCGGGCTATTTATTTGCGCGAGAACGGCAATATCGTCATCACCGCGTTACCGCACCAAGTCAGCCCGGCGAAAATCCAGGAGCAAATCGCCGAGCAAATGCGGCTGAAAAAGCTGCCGATGATTGAAGATATCCGCGATGAAGGCGACCACACCACGCCGGTGCGTGTGTACTGATTCCGCGCAGCAATCGTGTGGATATTGACGAGCTGATGGCGCATTTATTTGCCACCACCGATATGGAGCGCAGCTACCGCGTCAATATTAATTTAATCGGTTTGGATCGTTTACCGCGCGTCAAAGGGCTGAAAACCATTCTGACGGAATGGCTAGGTTTTCGTACCGCAACCGTGCGTCGTCGATTGGAAACGCGCTTAGAAAAAGTGGATCGACGTTTACACTTATTAGCGGGTTTATTAATTGCCTATCTAAATTTGGACGAAGTGATTCGCATTATTCGCAGCGAAGATGAGCCAAAACCCGTTTTGATCGCGCGCTTTGCCCTGAGCGAAGCCCAGGCGGAGGCCATTTTGGAAACCAAGCTGCGCCATTTGGCCAAGCTGGAAGAGATGAAAATTCGCGGTGAGCAAAAGGAACTGGAAGACGAGCGCGATGATTTGAGCGGCATCTTAGCGTCCAAAGCGCGTATGAAAACTTTGATTAAGCGCGAATTGGAAGCGGATGCTAAAGCGCATGGTGATGCGCGCCGCAGCCCGATTGTGGAACGCGGTGCCGCAAAAGCGATGAGCGAGCAAGACTTAACGCCGAGCGAA
>JAYTAO010000618.1:0-6064 GCA_043737435.1 Rhodanobacteraceae bacterium
AGTCGGATTGTTACTCCGCGCCATTGTGTCAATCCAGCGCAAATTAGCGCTACGATCCGCCCGCCGCCACCATTAAAGTTTAGGCCCATGCCGCAAATCACTTTGATTGAAGCCGTCACGCAAGCGCTGGCATTCGAGCTGAACAGAGATCCTAGCGTGCTGGTGCTGGGTGAAGACGTGGGCGTCAATGGCGGGGTATTTCGCGCCACCGCGGGCCTGCAGCAACGCTTTGGCCCGAATCGGGTTTTGGATACGCCGCTGGATGAAACGACCATTGCGGGAGTGACTGTCGGCATGGCGGCGCAAGGTTTGCGCCCGGTTGCCGAGGCGCAATTTGATGGCTTTGTCTATCCGATGATTGATCACATCGTTTGCCACGCCGCGCGCATGCGCAACCGCACGCGCGGACGGTTGAGCTGCCCGATGGTGCTGCGCGTGCCTTGGGGCGGCGGTATTCGGGCGCCGGAACATCATTCTGAGGCGAACGAGGCGCTGTTTGCGCACATTCCTGGCTTGCGCGTAGTGATGGCTTCCAGCCCAGGGCGCGCCTATGGATTATTACTGGCAGCAATACGCGACCCAGATCCGGTGATCTTTTTTGAACCCAAGCGCGTATATCGCTTGTACAAACAAGACGTGCCAGACGACGGTGAAGCATTGCCTTTGGACGTCTGTTTTGTGTTGCGCGAAGGCATTGATATGACCTTAGTCAGCTGGGGCGCACAAATTAAGGAGACGATGGAAGCTGCGCTTGAGCTTGCCAAACAGGGTATCGAGTGCGAAGTGATCGACGTTGCCACGCTTAAACCTATTGATTTCGACACCATTTGCGAGTCAGTTCAGAAAACGGGCCGCTGCGTGATCGTGCATGAAGCCTGCCGTACCGGCGGCATAGGCGCTGAAATCGCGGCAACATTGGCTGAACGCAGTTTATTTGATCTGAAAGCGCCCATTAAAAGAGTTACGGGCTACGACGTGCCGATTCCGCTGTTTCGTTTAGAGATGCAGTATTTGCCAAGCGTGGCAAAAATAGTCGCGGCGGTGACTGCGGCCATTCGTGAATCGGCTTAAAGTAAATATTGATCAGCATCCCGCACCGTCGGAAGGCAGTCGCGAAAACAAGCATAGGTTCAAGCAGGCTGTTTGGGCTTTACCACACCGACATTATCAATTTTCGGGGGCAAAATTGGCGCTAGGCCGTCGACGAACTAGTCATTGTGCATGGCAACTCCCAAATCTATTCAAGGATCAAAATTTATGACCATCCGCAAAGTTGTCTTTCCCGTCGCAGGCTTGGGCACACGTTTTTTGCCGGCCAGCAAAGTGATCGCCAAAGAAATGTTGCCGGTGGTGGATAAGCCATTGATTCAATTTGCCGCCGAAGAGGCCATCGAAGCCGGGGCGGACACCTTGATCTTCGTGATTAACCGCAATAAGCGCCAAATTGCGGATCACTTTGACACGATGTTTGAGTTGGAAACTAAGCTTTTCGCGCAAGGCAAACACGAACTTCTTGACGCTGCCCGCGATTTATTGCCGCCGCACGTTAGCTGTGTATTCGTGACGCAGAAGGAGGCGCTGGGTCTGGGCCATGCGGTTTTATGCGCAAAACCAGTCGTAGGCAATGAGCCTTTTGGCGTGATTTTGCCGGATGACTTTATCTACAGCCCAGGCAATGGCGCGTTGACGCAAATGGCAGCAGAGCATCTAAAAACTGGGCACAGCATTGTCGCGGTGGAAAATGTACCGCGTGAAAAAACCGCCAATTACGGCATTGTAAGTACCGAAAATCCGGATGTCCAACTCTCCAGAATTAGCGGTATTGTGGAAAAACCCAAGCCCGAAGTTGCGCCAAGCACGCTTGCGGTCGTTGGGCGCTACATCTTAGACGGCAGCATTTTTGAGTTACTGGAGCGCACCACGCCCGGTGCGGGTGGTGAAATCCAATTGACCGATGCGATTGCAGCGCTGCTGCTGCAAAAGCCGGTGGAAGCGTTTCGCTTCAGCGGCACGCGCTTTGATTGCGGCACCAAATTAGGCTATGTGCAGGCCACCGCACGCGTGGCGTTGGATGATCCGCTTATTGGCGATCAGGTACGCGCGGCGTTGCGGCTTATGCTTTAAGTGTTTCCGCGTCACGCTTGCGTACGCATGATTGCAGAACTACTCTGCTGCTTGGGTTTGAACCCGCGGTGCCCGGCTGCAGGTTTTGTGTCCGATCTTTCTTTTACGTTGAGTTGATGCAATGAATGCTGTGATTTCAAGTATGGCGGACGCCAACCGATTGGCGACAACCGGTCGAACCGTCGAAGGGACAGTTGCTCTAGGCGATTTGCCGCGCTTGACGGGGTTGTTAGTCGAACCTTTTGGTTCGGTGGCTTATAAGCTGGTGTTTTCTACCGACATGGTCGGCCGTGCGTGCGTACGCGTGCTGTTAAAAGGCGATGCGCGCTTATTATGTCAGCGCTCGTTAGAAGGCTTTGATTTTAAAATTGACAGCGATACGCAGCTAGGATTTATTGCAACAGAGCAAGAGGAATCGGCGTTAATGCCGGGCTTCGATCCGATTTTGGTCGACCCGGTAATGATCGCGCAGGACGCGATTACGCCCTTGGCATTGGTGGAAGATGAGCTGATCTTGCTGATCCCGCCGGTGCCGGTGAATCCCGCGCTTTCAAACACTGAAAGCCCTGGCGTTTGGCAGGCGCGCGCGCCTGAGAAGGCGCACCCTTTCGCCACCTTGGGCAGCCTGCTAAAAACCAAGCCAAGCTGAAGGAAAGGCAATGCGGTTGCCTTTCGTGCGCTGACAATGATTAAATTTTGGCTATACTCGCGCGCTGTATTTTTTTGAACGCTCTGAACTTTAGTTTCGCGATGTGCGGCACAGCAGAGACGAGTCTTTCAAAATCGATTGCCAATCTAGGCACCGTTGTTTTAGTCAAATAAGTAATTTGGAAAAGGAAATCCGCCATGGCCGTTCAAAAATCTCGTGTTACCCCTTCACGCGCCGGTATGCGCCGCTCGCACGACGCATTGACGGCAACCCAACTTGCCACTGATAGCACCACCGGTGAAGTGCATCGCCGCCATCACATCACTGCTAGCGGTTTTTACCGTGGCAAGAAAGTGATTGATATCAAGCAAAAAGTCAGCGAAGAAGAAGGCACCGAAGCCTAACGTCTATTGCGACTGGCAAACTTGGTTCGAATGTTTTGCTGATGTGAAACGCTAATCGGGTTCAAATGTTTTGCCGAAGCAAAACACTGATTTGGTTTGAATGTTTTGTCAATGCAAAACGCCAATTTTATTCGAATGTTTTGCCAAAGCAAAACAATCAGGCCTGAGACGAAAGTCTTCAGGCCTTTTTTCGTTGCTGGAGCCGCAGTTTTTTCGTTAGCCACCTTGCTTGCTGTTGCGCGCATGGCTAATCTAAGCAAATGGATATTGGCCTTGCTCGAACTGAATCTACTCAAGCTCAATTGCAAGCGCTTGCGGCTAAGTTAAACCAGCTTGTCGAAGTCGCACGCAAGCTTGATGTGGAAAACCGCACGCTCAAATCGGTGCAGGCGGAATTGCTGGACGAGCGCGCGGCGTTGTCGGGTAAAAACGAGCAAGCGCGTGCGCGTATCGAAGCGATGATCTCTAGACTGAAGGCCATGGAGCAACACATTTGAGTTCAACCGTTTCCCTTCGTATTTTTGATCGCGACTACAAACTGGGTTGTCCAACTGAACAACGTGAAGGACTTTTGTCGGCAGCGCTTGCCCTAGATGCACGTATGCGTGAGCTTAAAGCGTCCGACAAGATGCTTACTTTAGACCGGCTGGCGGTGTTGGCCGCGCTGACTTTTGCCCAGGAGCTGCTTGGCAAAGACGCACGCTTCGAGAATTTGAACGAATCCCTCAGCAATGAGCTGAAGCGCATGAACGAAGCGCTTGATGGCGCGCTCTGCGCCGCATAGAATGCAGGCGCGCCCCCTGCGGTGTTCGATCACAATTCGACATATCGCCTTGTCCCTGAAACATGACCCCGGGTTGGTCAATAGCCAACGATTTGTGCAGATCCGCTCCCCGCGGAAAGCCTAGTGTTTGGTCGGCCATCCCACTTGATCCTTGGGATCAAGGTCGCCCGAAAAGTACCGACGCAGGCGGGGGGCCCCTTTGTCTGAGTTTTCTACCCCATCCGAGCCCCGCGCTGAAAAAGCGCGTCTGCGCCAGCAAATGCGCGCCGCCCGCCGCCTAATTGGGCGTTCAGCGCACGCGCGAGCGTCGAGTGAGGTGCTAGTGCATGCGCTGAGTACTGATTTGTTTGCCAGCGGCAGGCACGTCGCCGCGTATTGCGCTACCGGTTGCGAATTATCACTCAAGCCCCTGCTGGATTTAATGCTGGCTCGCGGAGTTTTTGTGTATTTGCCTAAAGTTGTGCGGAGGCAGAGCGGCGAAATGCAGTTTTTGCGTTATCACGGGCAAGCGCATCTCGAGCCTGCTCATTTCGGGATTTTGGCCCCTATTTCTAAATCAGAAGACGCGATTGCAGCTGCTGAACTAGATTTAATTTTGTTGCCGCTGTTGGCTTTCGATGCTAGAGGCTATCGGCTAGGGCAGGGTGGTGGATACTATGATCGATATTTGCAGGCTTTAGGCAAAACAAAGCCTCTGCGAGTCGGTTTCGCATTTCATTTTCAGGCGGTTGAGCAATTGCCGACGGAAAGTTTTGACGAGAAGCTGCACGCTGCGATTACAGAGTGCGGCGTTGTTTGGTTTGTTACAAATCAACAGGGCGCATGCAGCCCTTGAACTACACTTGCGGGAACGCGGCCTTGGAGAACATCGTGAAAAACCCTTCCGCATTCAATGCCGCAAAGTATTGGATCGCATTGACGGTCAGCAGTCTAGTGTTGAGCACCCTACCTAGCCCCGCTGCCGCGCAGCTGAGGCCAGCCCTAGAGGCGCCACCGCATTTAACTGAAGCACCGGTGCCAGTTCCAAACGCCGGGCCAAAAGCTAGGGGTGGGGCAGGAGTTTTACAGCCCGGCGCAGCCGATGAAGAGCACGAGGGAGCAAGCGAAGAAAAATCAGAGGAAGACGAAGATATATTCGACGTGGACGACTTGTTAGATCAGATGCATTTCATTGACGATGAAATTGTCGAAGACGAGCAAGCTGATGACTCTGATGACTCTGATGACTCCGATGACTCTGATGACTCTGATGACTTTGAGGAAGAAGACGAAGAAGACGAAGAAGACGAAGAGTTTTAACGGATAAAAATGGGGAAGGCTTGTTGCAACTCCCCGTTGTCGTCATGCTGCGCTTACTTTAAGATTAAATAGCCATAGAAAGCACAGGGGGTGCACGCGATGGCGTTAAATCCAATCACGCAACTGATGCAAGACTGGCGCGCCGGTGCTGAGGGTGCGGAAGCGCAGCTGTTGAAAATGGTATATCCGGCAATGAAAGAAATTGCGGGACGGCAGTTGCGCCATGCCAAACAGTTCACGCTGCGCCCGACTGAGCTTGCCAATGACGTATTTATGCAAATGCGCAAGAATTTTGGCCAGGACGCCGAAAACTCTACGCAGTTTTATGCGCTCGCCGCACACATGATTCGCTGCATCGTCGTCGATCACATTCGCGAGGTACAGGCGCAAAAGCGCGGCTCGCAGTTTGAGATTGTGACTTTGGAATTTGCCAGCGCCGTGACTGTCGACAATACAGTCGAACGCAGCGATTGGTTGGCCTTAGATTGCGCACTCAACTCTTTGTTCCCAAGGATGTTCCCAAGGACACCCATCTTTACCAACCAAAATGCCAGCGTCCTAAAAACCGCTGGCATCCCCACATTTTTTCAGTCAAATCCGCTTAAAACCCAAGCCAAAACAATTCCAAACCCAACACCACCGGCCGCAATCGCGGCTAATAAAATTATCCAATGTCGTCCTAAATCTTGTTCAAAAGTCGTGCAAAACCAATGCCAAACAACGTGCGTTGACTGATTTCCCTCGCCTTGTCGATCAACTCCTCCAATTCCCCCACCACGCGCCAGTAACCCGAGCCAATACCCT
>JAYTAO010000619.1:0-2406 GCA_043737435.1 Rhodanobacteraceae bacterium
AATGGCATCTTCTGCAATACGGCCTTTTTTATCCAGATATGGTGTATTTAATTCCAAGGGGCTAGATTCACGAGGATGTCTTACATAAACATCCACACCCAAAGTTTTTACATAATTTTCAAACATCTTGATTTCTTCGTCTGACATAACTTCTTCAAAAGGCTGACCAAGAAAATAGGTCTTCGGTGTTTCCATGCTGAAGGCACCTAACTCCCGGTTCCAGCCCTGCAGAGTTTTCAACCGACTGATATCAATAATATTTTCAAATTGTGGATAAAGCGTGTAGTGGCGGACGATTCGATTTTTGATGCTCGCCAAATTTGATGCCCCCAACAATTTGCGGTAAACGCGACTCCTCCATGGGATACGATCCAGATGGTACGGATCCGACAGCGTGATGTTTGCCAGTCCGTCGTCAAAAGTTACTAATTCACTGGTTGTTTGGCGGTTGCTGATGGCATTAGTCACATGCGCATCTAAGCTCGCTAGCATGATTAGATCATGACCTTGATCGTGATACCAATTCTTCGTTTGACGACGAAAATTTAAATGACAAAAAATATCGAAACGTTGCTTGGGCGCAAAACAATATTGCGCATTGCTGGCATAGGTTGAAAGTCGATCAAAGTAATAGCGGTCCTCACTTGCGTCATTTTGGGTGAAATAGACGAGGTCGTAATTGGATACTTTCTCATCACGCAGGACTTGTTCTGCAATCCACGCCTGGAGGGGCGTGTGAATGAGCAAAAGCGCAGAACGCTTCGCGACCAGATTTTGTAAATCTCTCATCAAGCTTAATTTTTAGCTAATCCAAAATCCGCTTTAACAAGTTTTTTTTTACTTGATTGCGCAAACCGTCTGCCAATATTAATCATCGGCTCCTCAAGCCAGCGATATGTCATCCAAGATATCACAAGAGTTGCTAGCACTGAAATAAAGTATCCATAAACTGCGCCGACATAGACCTTCCCAACGTAATTCAGGAATAAGCGCCACCAATCGGGAGTGTAGGCCTCGCCGGTCATTGCTCCGCGCACTATTGCTAGAGTAATCGCAACGCTCACCGTGAGCCAAAACAACGGAAAGATGCGAAACACACGTGTGATTGCATAGGCTATGACATCACATGTTGTTAATACGCCCTCGATAGACCAATCCCAAACTAAGGCCACTCAATATGTAAAAGGTGGAAACGGAATAGATGCCAAGTCGGCCCAGTACGGTATCTGCGCCAAGTTCCACGCCCGACCAAGCGACATAGTGATAAATCATGACGGAAACCGCGAGAAGGCCGCGCAGGTAGTCAAGGGATTCAACACGCGATGGCGGTAAATTTCGTACGCCGAGGACTCTATGGTCGTTATCATTTCGCGAAATAGTCTTCAAATTCACCTGATCAATCAATTTTTCGTCTCGCAATTTATGGTTTTAAAACAGTCAAGTGCAGTAAAACTTCTAATTACAAATTTATGCATTTAATGCTTTTAATGCTTTTAGCTTAAAACGGCCTTAGCCACATTCCAATCTGAATTAGTATCTATATCGATACCCTCACACTCGTCAGTCATCAATAGGGGTCTAGTATCTGCCGTTAAGAAAACTCGATTATTTCGAAGCTGTCCCGGGTCAATAAGATATATTGCACCGTTAAGCATCCAAGCGGGCTCAAGATCCTGCGAGCGCCGCTCAATGGTCTCCCACCCCAAAAAGGGATTTATCCTATTGCTGGTACAACGGAAACACCACGCCGGGTGACAGCTTGCCGGGCTGACGCTCACAACAGGATGGCGTCCCCTCTCTTTTTCAAAAATGCCAATAGCCCTTTTTATCGTGTCAACAGTTCTAAACGGCGATGTTGGCTGCAACAAAAGAATTCCATCAACGGCGCCCCTTTTTGCTTCATACCAATCCAGCGCATGCAGGGCTACATCAACTGAACTTGCGGTATCTGTGGCTAATTCTGCGGGTCGCAGCCATGGCACAAGAGCGCCAGCGTCTTTACACACTGCTGCAATGGCTGGATCGTCGGTGGAAACAAGAATGTCGCAAATTTCCGCAATACTCCCAGCCACGTCAATGGACCAAACAATCAGGGGTTTCCCGCCCAATAGTCGGATATTTTTTCCAGGCAAACGTTTCGATCCGCCACGTGCGGGAATTAAAGCAAGGATTCTCATTGCGAGAAGAACCTTTTTAAAACTTTTAAACCTACGTCGCCACTCTTCTCCGGGTGAAACTGGCAACCCATGACGTTGTCGCGATTCAGGACCGCCGAGATTGAAATTCCCCCATAGCGGCAGTCAGCTAAGCGATGCTCCGGCAGCGTAGGTTCAGCCATATAAGAGTGCAAGAAGTACACGGCTTCGCTAGGCTTAACATCGGCGAGAATACTGCCTTGCCAGGAAT
>JAYTAO010000620.1:0-6054 GCA_043737435.1 Rhodanobacteraceae bacterium
TCCATAAACACTTTGCCACGATGGCTCATTTCCATTACTGACATGCCCGTGCCGGCAAAGTTGAGCATTTCGGCCTGCGCTTGCTCAAGCACGCTGGTGGGCAATGCGGCAGGGCCAGCGGAGAAATTGTGAGTGCGGAGGATTGGCGTGATTTGCATAAACATTGCGCTCTTGAAATAACAGGATTTACACTATAACGTAGCGCCGGTGCTACTGGTGGCGCGCATAAATTTTCAGAGCATTCGGCCCGCAAAATAGACAAGGGCGCAAAGTTTGGCTTTGCGCCCTTGTATTCAACTAAATGCGTTTAAAACTATTGCGGTTTTTCTACCTGGCCTCGCACGGGTCCACGGAAGTCTTGCGGTCTTTGCTCAGCCGGTTTGGTTTCGCGTTCAGCCTTTGGTTCGACTTTCGTGTCGGCCTTCATCTCAGCTTTTGACCGTTGCGATTCGTTCGAAACGCGTGGCGCTTGCGACGCATAACCATCACGTCTAAAGCCAGTTGGTGCTTCCGCGTTTTGACTTGGGGCTACCGTTGGTGCAGCGTAACCTAGGCGCGAATAAACCGGTGCTGAGGGCTGATTTGTCAACGCTGAGGGCGTTTGCGGCACTTGCACGCTTGGTTGTGCTGCTACAGGACGACCGCCTGAAATACCCTGGTTTAGCGCTTCACGACCGGGTAATGGCATTGGCTGCGGTTGTGCTTGTGGCCGTGGCTGCCCCTGCTGTAACGATTGCGATTGCGCAGGCTGTGACGGTTGCACCTGCTGTGGCAAGCGACCACCGGTGCTGCCGAAGTTGGGCGTGGGTGCTGGTGCGGGTGCTGGCACCGCGACCGGTGCACGATTCAAGCTCACACCGCCACGCATAATATCTGCAGCTGTAGGACGTCCGGGTTGCTGTGGCTGCGGCATCTGTACTTGCTGCGTAGGTTGCACGGGTTGCATGTTAGGCCGACCGCCGCCTACGCTGTTACTCGTTGGATTATTGTTGCCCACAAACACTGGTGGCGTTGATCCTGCACCCGGATTATTTGGTTGCGCAGGCGCATTGCCGCCTCTGAAGCGACCCGGCAATAAAGTAGGCGCCGCAGTGGTGAAGGTATTATTAAAACCGTTTGGCGCCACACCACCGCGCATAATATCAGAGGCAGAAATCGTAGCTTGCGCGGTAATTGGGGATGCGTTCAAAAATGTGTCACGCGCCACAAAGGTAGCACCCGGCGTTTGATTTTGAAACCGGTTGCTCGGCGTCGCTGCACGATTACCCCAACCCGAGTTTACATTGCGTACGTAGTTTTGATTGCTGGTGTAGCTTGGTGCAAAACGATCATTAGGCGACAATGGAAACCAACCAACGGCGCCGCGACCGTTAAGCGCATTGCTCAAAGGATCACGCCCGTCGTGGCGACCGTCGTTGCGTCCATCGTGACGCTGGTCGTTGCGGCCATTATGGTGTCCCGCATGAGAGAAGTTACCGTGCCAGCCCACAAGCGCAGGGGCGTACACGGGGCGATGCACGTAGCTGCCTGGGCTCCAGCACCAACGATTGCTCGTAAACAACCAACGTCCATAATGGAAGGGCGCAAAGCCCCACGCAGCGTCATCTACCCATGTCCAGCCCCAACGACGGGCGTAAGTCCAATGGCCGTAGCGATACGGCGCCCATGAGGCAATGGTAACGCGCGGCGCCCAAATGCGGCCATATTCATTGTCGTCAATCCAATCGCCGTTGGCGTTTAAATCTTCATAGCCTGTCATGTATGGCGAAACTACACGATCACGCACGACGCGTGCATAGTTAAAATCATCATCACGATCACGATTAGCAGCCCAGCGATCAAAGCTCGTTTCAATGCTGCGCTCATAACGAGAATCATTGATATTGCCACCGCCGCGCACGCTTAATGTCGTGTTACGCTCCAATCCGCGCTGGGTACCGTCGCTTTCAACACGGGCGCTACCGGAAAATACGGTAAAACGCGTCTCACCATTTTGGGCATCAGTTTCTACTCGATAACGGCCATTAGCACGAATGGCTAATCGCCCTTCGGCGGTATCAATCCAAAATGAATCGCCGCGAGACAAATCGCGTACACGAATGTTTACCACACCGCGCTGCAAGAACAACACGGTGGCGTTATCGGTCATGTTTAGCACATCAATAACAGTTTCTTCGTCAACGCGTACAGCTTGCGCGCCGACACGGAATTCTGCGCGACCATTGCGACCAGTCCAAACCGAATTTTCATTCGATACCGGATAATTTAGGCGGCCACGAGCCCAGCCTTCTTGGTTATCGCCAAAGAAGGAAACATCGCCGCTCAAATAGCTCAGGCGTCCCACGCGACCCGGAGGGTCCTCCCATTCTTGGGAAGCAATATTGCTATCAAGATTTATAGAAACAGAAACTTGTGCAGCAACTGGCGCAGTGCTGGCGACGCCCAATATTGCAGAGCACGCGAGTAAGCAGGCTAGTGCCAAGGGGCGTAATTTGTTTTGCGCAATGATGGCGGGAGCGGCGAATTCGGTTTTCATGGTGTCCTCGATATTTTTAAGGGAGCAAATTAACGGGCGCAACTGCTAGAATTTACCCAGTACAGTCGATAACGCGGTAAATCCTGATTAGTTGACGCAAAATGTCACCCAATTGTCACCTAACTATGCGGCCTTGACATCAGGATTTTGATACAAGGACGCGTTTCATGCGACTATGTGGTGATTTATATTGCAACGTAAGTCAAATTGCACCCAAAATGCACCTTAAGAGGCGCGCATTTTTACACAAAAAGTAAACACATTGTTGGTGGAGACTGCAGGATGGATGCTAAAACCGTATTTACAAAAACCGCTAAGGGCGTGACGCAGGTCAATCAAAAAACACAATCACTTTCAAAAGATATGATGAAAGTGTTGAAGCTGGTTGACGGCAAGTCCACCGTGCTGGAGATGGCTAAAAAAATCGAAGTACCAGAAATGGTCCTAGGCAAAGCGATGGGACAGCTGCAGTCTGAAGGCTACATTAAAGTTTTTGAAATCAAAGCTGATCCACCATCAGAGTTCAAGTCCGACTTTGGCGGCGCGCCCATTGAAATGGATGACTTTGATTTTACTGGCGTGGGCAAAATGCCGGTATTTCAACCAGCGGCGGCTCCAGCGACGGTGCCGGTCCCTGCGCCATCGATCCAAGCAGGCTCCCCAATTCTATCGGCACCCGCACCTTATGTGCCGCCACCTCCACCGCCTGTGCCAGCAAAAGTAGATGAAGGGGCATTAGCTGCTGCCCGTGCCAAAGCGCACGCCGACCAAGCTTTGGCACGTGCCAAAGTTGAGCGTGAAGCAGGATTACGCACCCGTCTTGAAGTAGAAGCAAGAGTACGTAAAGAAGCCGAGGAGCGCGCAGTAGTTGAGGCAAAACGTGCGCAGGCCGCGTCTGAAGCCGCGCGCGCCGAGTTAGAAGCGTCGCTCGAAATTGAACGCAAGCAACGCGCATCCTTAGAAGAGAGTCGCGCTAGGTTAAGTCAGCAACAAGTTTTAAAAGAAGAAGAAGCCGCTAAAGCGCTTGAAGCTGCGCGCGCGCGCGCGCAGGCGGAAGCACAAGCCCTCGCCGGCGCACGGGCTTTAGCTGAAGCTGAAGCCCGTATGCTTGCCGAAGCACGCATACAAGCCGAACAACTCATGGCGCACCAAGCCACCGAAGCGATGAAGGCCCAAAAAGAATTACGGGCGCAATTGAAGGCTGAAATCGAGCTGCAAGTGCGTGCTGAAATTGAGCAAAAAATGCGCGTAGAAGTAGAAGATCAGGCGCGTGGGGAGGTAAACGACGCGATTATCGCCGAAGCCCGTGAACAAGCCGCCGCCATGTTAGAACTTAGATTGGTTGACGAACGCGCCAGCTTAGCGCGTGCCGAATCCAGCGCGAAGGAACGCGCTGAAATTGCCGCGCAAATGATGTTAGCCGAGCAGGAAGTACGCATTCGCGCCGAAATGCAGGCCACGATTACTGCGATTTCTGCCGAAAAAGGACGCATGGAAGAAGCGTCCAAAGCCGCTGCTATCGCTCAAACCAAAGCCGCTGAGCAGCATGCCATGCAAATGGCAGAGCGAGTACAGGCCGAAGCCAGAGCCGCTGAGGCGGCAGCCGAACAGGCACGCATTGCCGCTGAACAAGCGAAAATTGCGGCGCAGAACGCCAAAATTGAACGCGATGCGCGTTTAGCCGTAGAAGCGCAAGCCGAGATGCTGGCCGCTGAAGCTGCGCGCGCACACGCCGAATTAGAGGAAAAATTAAAACTTGAGGAAACCGCACGTCGCCAAGCCGAGGCACGCGCTAGAGAACAAGCGCAATCAGAACGCGAAGCCCGCGCGATTGCGGTTGAACAAGCCGCCCAAGCTGCCGCTGCGTCTGCGGAATCTAGCAACTTGGCGCAACGATTAAAAACCGAAGAAGCCGCGCATTTGGCTTCCGGTGAGGAAGCAAAAGCTAGAGCCGTAAGCGACCGACTTGCGCGGGAACGCCTAGAAGCTCGGGTGCGAGAAGAAGCACAAAGTCGCGCGGCCTCTGAAGCTGAAATGAACGCGCGTCTAGTGCGCGAGCAAGAAGAGAAAGCCCACGCACAAGCGCGTATTTTGACTGAACAAAACCTACGCGCGAAAGCCGAATTAGAAAATGAAGCAGAACGTCTTGGGCGACTAGAAGCAGAAGAAAAAGTGCGCTTAGAAAGCCGCGCGCGCGCCATTGCTTCACAAGCCGTGATTGATCAAGTTGCCGAAAAAGAACGCATCGTACAAGAAGCCGAAGCCTTACTAGCCGCCGAACGCAGCGCCCGCGAAATTGCAGAAGAGCGCGCCAACGCTGACGAACGCGCAGAGGCGCAATATCGGCAAGCGCAAATTGAACACCTGCGGGAGCTCAATCGCAAAACCGCGATGCAAAAACAAATCGAGCTTGAAACCGGCGTGCTCACGCCTAAACGCCGTGTCGTTAAAAAAGAACGCCACGTGGTGCGCTGGACCATTGTTTCTATCTTAGCCCTTGGCGGTATTGCTGTTGCAGCACTGCCCTATGTGCCCCTAGATGCCGTAAACAAGCGGCTTTCCACTGCATTGAGCGGACATTTTCATGATGAAGTAACGATCAGCAGCTCGCGTGTAAGCCTGCTGCCTAACCCTCATTTGATCATTGAAAATATATCAATGGGCAAACGACAAGACGTGAAGGTAAACGTTGGTCGTGCGTACATGGATTTAGGGTCTATCTTTGGCAACCAATTCTCGATTCAGCGGATGGAACTTGATGGCGTGACGGTTTCGGAAGAATCCTTAGTACGCGCGGCCAACTGGAATGCATCAGCAACTCCCGCGCGCGCGAAAGAAATTGAAATCGATCTAGTTACGCTGAAGGACGTAAAACTAACTATTGCTGGCATAAAAATCGAACCCTTTGATGCCGAAATTGCTTACGACAAGGCCGGTGCGATCGAAAAAACCAGCGCTAAAACGCGGGATAACAAATGGGCATTTTCCGCATCTAAAAATAAAACTGTGTTGCAGGCCAACGCTGATGCATTGGCGGCGCAAAACGTAGCTGCCGCTGCACCGGCAGCGGCTACAACCACCAAGGGTGCATCCTTACCACTAGCGGCACCTGCCAGCACCAATGCCGAACCAACCGCTGTACCCTTGCCGGCAATAGCCAACGCCGCATGGGCGCTACAGTTTGATGCCAGCAACTTCGAGCTGCCAGTAGGCGCACCGCTGCTACTTAGAAGTGTGCGAAGCACCGGTGTATTGGGCGACAAAGAAGTGTTGTTTAATAATATTGTCGTCGATATGTATGACGGTCGCGCCACAGGCGTGTTGAACGTGAACTGGAAGGAAAAATTAAAATTTACTGGCAATTTTGCGACTAACCGCATGAAGCTTACCGAACTCATGCAAGTGTTTAGCAAGGAAGTTACGGTAAATGGCCGCATGGAAGGCAACTTTAATTTTGCGGGCGAAGCAGCAACGGTGGGCAACCTGTTCATCAAACCGCAGGTAGACGGCAGTTTCTT
>JAYTAO010000621.1:0-2402 GCA_043737435.1 Rhodanobacteraceae bacterium
CTTGCCGCTCAGCCAGCGGTCTGCGGGCGGGCAGGACGAGCAGCCCTCGGAGGTAAAAAGCTCGATCAGTGGCCGTGGCTTAACTGCGGTGCTTTCCGAACGGCAGAGTGGTGCCGCTGAAGCGCTGCCGCTGATGATTAGGGCGCTGATGATTAAGGCGCTCAGCGCGGTTCGGATTATGGTGTGCATCAGCAGGCCAATTTTCAGTAAAAAGTGTACAAAAGACCGCCAGGAACGCTGAATTATTTCGCGTCATGCGCTCTCATAAAACCGAAAAGCAGTCTGCTCAGGCGCGCGTTCATCTATAGGTGCCAGCGCCAGCGAACGCGCAGCAGGTAAAAAGTGCTGTAAGGCGCGTTCATAAACACGGCGCTTAAAGCTGACCACGTTGCTCAATGGATACCAAAAATCGACCCAACGCCAGCCGTCAAACTCTGGCGCATCGGTGGCATCGAGTTTGAAGCGTGATTCCTCGCCGACAAGCTTCAGCAAAAACCAAACTTGCTTTTGCCCGACACAAACCGGGCGTTCGCGATGCCGGATGTAGCGCTCGGGCAGGCGATATTTCAACCAACCGGGTGTGGCAGACAGCACCTCAACATCCGTTGCGGCCAGTCCAGTTTCCTCGTGCAGTTCACGATACATCGCCTCTAACGGCGTCTCGTCCGTGTTCATGCCGCCCTGGGGAAACTGCCAACCATCGTGGCCAATTCGACGCGCCCAAAAAACGCGCCCAAGCTTTTGTTCAATCAAAATAATGCCGACGTTCGGCCGATATCCATCTGGGTCAATCACATGAAACCTCAAAGTACTGGTGCGAAGATTTGCATCCCGCTAATACTCTAGATTCTTCCATGCCGTTCACATTGGGGCAAGGTTAATTTTTGGGTGTGCGCAGTTTCAATAACATTCCTAGCAGTCAGTTAGCATTGCTATAGTTTGATTTTTACCCCAATAAATAAGCGAGTGACCGTGCAGACTCAACCATTGCAAACTCAATCATTGAAACTTTCCCGCATCGTTGCCGGATGTTGGCGCATGCACAGTTGGGGTTGGTCCACGCCGCAGCGTTTGGAGTGGCTGAGCGCCTGCATAGATTGCGGCGTTAGCAGTTTTGATCATGCGGATATCTATGGTGGCTATAGCGTTGAAGGGCTGTTTGGCGAAGCGCTTGCGCTCAATCCGTCGTTGCGCCAGCAAATGCAGCTGGTCAGTAAATGTGGCATTCAACTCGTTAGCCCCGCGCGCCCTGAGCACCGAATTAAGGCCTACGACACCTCAGCGCTACATATTGAACGCAGCGTCGAGCAATCATTGCGGGCTTTGCGCACGGATTATTTGGATACGCTGTTGCTGCACCGGTACGATCCATTGCTAGACGCCGATGCGGTGGCGGAAGTTTTTCAACGTCTGCAGCGCGCCGGCAAAGTGCTGGCGTTTGGCGTGTCTAATTTCACGCCGCTGCAGTTTTCACTGCTGCACAGCCGCGTGCCGCTGGTGACCAATCAGGTTGAATGCTCGCCTTTGCACCTTGCGCCTTTGCACGATGGCACTTTTGATCAGGCGCAACAGCTGCGTATTGCGCCGATGATTTGGTCACCGCTTGCGGGTGGAAAAATTTTCAACTCTGATGACCACGCCGCACTGCGCGTGCAAGCGACGCTCAAGGCGGTTGCGCTGCGCTTTGAGGTGTCAGTTGCGACTATTGCCTATGCGTGGCTAGCGCGCCTGCCGTGTCGGGCGCATGTGATTGTCGGCTCCTCACGGATAGCTGCGATGCACGAGGCGCTTGCTGGGCAAACGCTGCATTTAGACGCGCCCAGTTGGCATGAAATTTGGGCAGCGGGGGCAGGGCGCGATGTGCCGTGAAGTCTTTGCAAAATACACAAAATACACAAAATACACTGGGCAAGCAGGCTAGGCGTCAAGTTCAGCCGGTTAAGATCACTCGGTTTTAATTTTAATAATGAGCAAACTCATGAGCGACGCGAGCGTTAACTTAGAAGACTACTTTCGAACATTTAGAGAAAATACCGTTGGTTTCGACGCTTTTTTTGAATCGCCTAATGGTCGTCAACCGCTGGTTTACGCCGACTGGACCGCAAGTGGACGCTTGTATGGGCCGATCGAAGACATTATTAAAAATGATTTTGGGCCTTTGATTGGCAATACCCACACAGAAACGAATTTCACCGGCACTAGCATGACGCTTGCTTACCAGGAAGCGCAAAAAATTATAAAAAAGCACGTCAATGCGGCCGATGAAGATGTATTGCTGTCAGTGGGCTCCGGTATGACCGGCGCTATGGCAAAATTGCAAAGAATATTAGGTTACAAAATTCCCTCGCCTGCACTGAAGTATGTCAATCAAGCCGAAATTGACCGGCCAATTGTTTTTATGA
>JAYTAO010000622.1:0-6027 GCA_043737435.1 Rhodanobacteraceae bacterium
TCGTTTAAAAACCGGCCCAAATTGCTGCGGTATTGCTCTAGCGGGCCAAATTGGCGCTCGTAGTTGAGTACCAAAGTACCGGTCAGATCCACAGCAAAAGTACCGTAGTCGGTTTCCTCGCTGCTCAGCTTGCTGCTGATATCTATGCCAGAGGTTTTAAGGCGGCCTTGGTTTTGTTTTTGCAAAATAATATTGCTGATAAAGCCGTCCGCATCGCGCTGAATAATTGTGCCGTTGTAGCGCGCCGGGTTTTCAATAATCACCTGTTCGCCCAAGGTGCTGATCACATCGCGCTTGCGCAGCAGCCAATAGTCGGCACCGATATTAAATTGTCGACTGGGCTCGTACACCGCGCCCAAGGAAAACTGGCTGGAGTGTTCTGGATCTAGATTGGGATTACTGCGGCGCTCAATGGGGAACTGATCGGTACACAAATCGATGCTCTGTTCAGCCGCAGCGCACTGCGGGTCGGTGATTAAGCTCGAGGTCGTGCCAAACACGGTGGGGCGATTGAGATCATTTAAAGACGGTGCGCGAAAGCCGGTACCGGCTGAGCCACGAATCACCAAATCCGGGCTCGGTTGCCAACGCATACCGATTTTTGGATTCACCGTGGAGCCCACTTCTTGGTAGTCATCAAAGCGCAGTGCGGCCTGCATCTCAAAGTTTTCAGTGAACGGCAAAGCAAATTCGGCGTAGGCGGAAAAAATATTGCGCGAGTCCCGGGTTGCGGCCAAATCGGTGGTGGAACCTGCAGCAGCGCCGTTATCGCGATCCCCGGCGATGTTGTTGCTCAACAACAGTGCGGAGGGAGTGAAGTTCTGGGTTTCGCGGCGGAATTCACCGCCCAGCGCTAAGCCCATACTACCACCGCCCATCTCCATCAATGAGCGCGTCAAATTCAGATCGACGCTTTGACTAACGCCTTTAGATTTGCGGGCTTCGTCATTAACTTTAATACTGTCAATCAGCGCTTGCCCTGCAGCCGACGAGGGCCCGAAAGGATTGATCGTGCCTGCCGTGACGCCTGCAACAAATTGACTAAAAAGTACGTAACCATCGACGTATTTATCAATCGCCTCGTTCTCGCTGCGGGTTACGGCGGAATCGTAATACCAGTCACCAAAAGAGCCTTCAGCGCCAAGCACGATACGGCTGCCGGTGCTGGTGACTTCATTGGTGCGATTACCGGCTTCCGTCATACGGTAGCGTATGCCGCTAATCGTGCCTGGCAAGTTGGGCTTGGTCAGCGCCGTGCGATACGCCGCAGGCAAAATTGAAATAGGCAGATTACGAATACGCTGTGGGTTTGGACTTAAGCGATACAGCGTTTCCGCGCGCGCGTAAGACAACTCGGCAAACAGCTGATGCGTATCGGCTAGCTGAAAAGCGGCGCGCCCGACAAAACCTAATTTGTCGGATTCTGGGTAGATTTCCGTGTCTTCCATATAGTCATAACTGCATGCGGCCGGGCCGCCTGGGCCTTGCACCGAATAAACCGTAGCAGGCGGATTGCAAGTAGGTGAGCTGGGGTTAATGCGGTTGCGCGTAGTGCCGGCTGGCAACAGCCCAGCGGCAATCAAAGCGTTGCGCTGTGCCGAGTTGATGTCGATATTGGCAGGATAGGTATTGCTTGATAATAGGGCTGGCAACAAACTGGCGAGCGGGCGTTCGCGAATGAATTCGCGCTCACTGGAGCGCAATGCGCCTAAATGCTGCACATCCACGACGCCAAAGATGTTGTAGCCGTCTTTATCAACGTCACCAAAGCCAGCACTAATCGTGCCGGTTTGTTTGTCCGCGCCGCCTTCTTGGGTGTCCGCGCCAGATAAGCTGACATCCAAGCCTTGATAGTCTTTGCGAGTAATAAAGTTAATCACGCCGCCGATGGCATCCGAGCCATAAAGCGCGGAAGCGCCGTCTTTCAGAACTTCAACGCGCTCAATCGCACCAGCTGGGATATTGTTCAAATCCACACCAGCCTCATCCCCTGGGGAGGCAAAATTTGCCAGTCTGCGGCCGTTGAGCAGGATGAGTGTGCTGGACACGCCGATGCCACGCAGGTTGGCGCCATTAAAACCGCGCTGGCCCGAGGTGCCATCGGTAATGCTGGCGCCATCGCCTAGGGGTGCCGTATTCGCGGTCAGCGATTTGATCAATTCTGCGGCGGTGGTGACGCCACGCTTTTGAATATCTGCGCGGGTAACGACTTCGACCGGCAGTGCCGTTTCACCGTCGACACGTCGAAGCCTGGAGCCAGTAACAACCACCGCATCTAATGCTTCGGATTCATCAGTCGCGGGTGTAGGCCCTTGCGCGCAAACCATAGCGGGCGCAAGCAGCGCTTGCACGATGGCTAGACTCAGCGCCATTGGTTTCAGCGAAATGCTTATACAGCGTTGATCGCTTGCTTGGTTTGCACGGCAACGGTTCATTGATTTGTTTCCTGGGCTGGGTGGGTGATAGATGATGACTAGACTCTAACCGCGTTTTTTCAGCGCTTGGGACAAGCGCGCGCTTGGCGTCGCGCCTGGGCAATTTGCTGTCGCAAAAGTGCAAGGATTGCTGATTTCTAAAGTAGCAAAGAGCCTCGCGTTGGAGTGCTGTAGCAAAAGTTGCGGCAAAGCGACACCAGATTGCCAGATTGGCGCACGCCGCGTGGAGTCAGCCCGAACTGGATTCGGGACGTGCAATCATGCTGCGCCCGGCAGTGGAAATTTTTGCGCTGCCGGTTCGCCCATCCCACAGTATCGAAATCAGCTTGCCCATCGCTACGCCGCCCGCCCTTGGCCACCCAAAACGCTACGGCTTTTTGCTATTGCCACGTTTTTCCCTGCATAGCTTGGCCTGTGCAACGGAAGCGCTGCGCGTTGCCAACACGCTGCTCGGCGGCCGTGCGCTCGAGTTTTTATTGCTATCCATCGATGGTCAACCGGTCGCCGCTGCAGGCGGTGAGGTGTTAGTTCCCGGCTATGGCATGGATGTCATGCCCGTGCTAACCGGGCTATTTCTGGTGGCTGAAACCGTGCCCGATGATATCGAGCTAAAGCTTGCGGACGCGCACTTGGCGACAATCCGCATTGCCTGCGCGCAGATCGATTTGATCAACGGCGTGCTCGGCGGCATTGGCACGGGTGCGGCTTGGTTGGCGCATGCGGGATGCTTGCACGGGCGTCGCTGCACGGTGGCGACGACCCACGTTGAGGCACTGAAATTGGCTTGCCCGGATGTCGTCGTCTCCAGTTTTCTCTATGAAATTGATCAAAATCGACTGAGCTGTGCCGGTGGCAGCTCAGGTTTAGATTTGATGATTTGCTGGCTGGGGCGCCATCATGGCGAGCGCTTGAGCCAAAAATTATTGCAGCATTTTGGCTTGGAACGACTGCGCGATGCCAGCGAGCGGCAAATACAAACCAGCGCCGCACCGATGGGTTCCTCGGTCAAATTGGCCGAGGCGGTGGCGCTGATGGAAGCCAATCTAGGCGAGCCATTATCCACCGAAGAAATTGCCGGCCTAGTCGGTGTCTCTAGACGTCAGCTGGAACGGCTGTTCAAGCAGCATTTGGATACTCTGCCTTCGCGTTGGTATTTGGAACAACGCTTGACGCGCGCGCGGCGCATGCTGGTACAAACTTCGCAGTCGATCTTACAAATTGGCTTGAGCTGCGGGTTTACCTCCGGCGCGCATTTCTCCAACGCCTACCGGCAATTTTTTAGTTACACCCCGCGCGATGAGCGCAGTGCACGTGCCGCCGCTTGGCGCGCCTCGCCCCCGACCGCAGCTGAATTAGCCATGGTTCAGCACCCCCTTCCGCCTGCTGCAACCCGCGTTGACGCCGCGCAATCTAGCCTAGCGGAAATATCCGAGAAGACGTCCAAGGATTACTTATGAAGCCACCCTCTAACGCACCAGGGCGCTTTTTACTGCGCCCCTGCGAAGCCGATGATTTACCTGCGCTGGAACGCTTTGCCGCAGCAAGCCCGGTCGGCATTACCACTTTACCGAATAATCGCGCGGCGCTGGCGGATCGACTTGCGCGCTCATGCCATGCGTTTGCCACCGAGGATGCCAGTGGTGAGGAGATTTATCTTTTTGCGCTGCAAGAAATTGGCAATGAACGGGTTATTGGCATTAGTGGAATCGCCGCCCGCGCCGGCTTTTCAGATCGCTTCTACAGCTTTCGCAATGAGTTTGTCGTGCACCGCAGCAGCGCCCTCGGCGTCAGTACTCGTGTGCACACACTACACTTATGCCACGATTTAACTGATGTTAGTTTGCTTATTAGTTTTCATATCGAAGCGGCGTATGCGCAAACGCTTGCGCCGCAATTACTTTCGCGAGCGCGTTTACTTTTTATTGCGCAACACCCAGAACGCTTTGCTGATCGCTTGGCCGCCGAAAGCGCGGGTGTGGCCGATGACAACGGCCGCTGCCCACTTTGGGACGCCGTTGGAAGACGTTTTTTTGGTATGGACTACCCGGCGGTTGAGCGCTTAACCGGTGGCCGCAGTAAATCGTTTATCGCCGATCTGATGCCGCCCTCGCCTGTGTATGTGCCGTTATTGCCGGAAGAGGCGCAGTGGGCGATCGGACAGCTGCACCCGGTTGCGGAATTGCCGTTTTCGATCCTGCTCGATGAAGGTTTTGATACCGATACTTATGTGGATATTTTTGATGGTGGCCCAACGGTGCAAGAACGTATCGCGATGTTAAAGACCGTCGGGCGCGCACGCGTGCTTGCCGTGCATTGCACAGAGCAGACGCAGCCTGCGCCTGGAGCAGGTTGGCAGATACTCGCCAACGCGGCACTGGGGCAGTTTCGGGCCGTGTTAACTCAAGCAACGACGAGCCCAGAGCAAGTGACTTTGGATCGTGCTGCATTGGCTGCGCTTGGGGTCATGCCGGGGGATCTAGTGCGGGTGGCGCAGTTGGACGTGGCAGAAGTTGAGGTGAGTTTATGAACACACGCTGGCAACTGCGCTTAGCGCAAAGCGAGGACATAACCGCACTGAGCGCTTTTCTAGCGGCATCGACGCTCGAGCTTAGTGATCCGAGCGAGCATCACCCGGATGATCAATGGTTAGTCGCGATCCCGATAGCAGAAACACCCGTGCCGGCTAACGCTCGGGATCCGGCCATGGGCTGCATCCGCATCCGGCGACACATCGGCCTGGATCAGCCGCGCTATTGGTATCACGTGGGCTGCGTGGTGCACGCCGCGCCGGATTTAGGGCTGTTTCACCGGCAACGCACGTTACTGCTTGGCAATGACCACACGGGCTGCACCGAATTGGCGGACATCGCGACCCACGAGCAACAGCTGGACGTCAGCCAACGGCGAATGCTGACGCGTTTACTTATCAGAAGCGCGCTTTTGCTGCTACACCGCGAGCATTTGACGCACGCCAGCGAAGCGAACCCAGCGCTACCTGCGCCCGCAAGTAAAGTCATTGCCGGGTTGGCCGGTTGGCAAGACGATTCTGGCGTCGCACCCTTTTGGCAGGGGCTTGGGCGGCATTTTTATGCGGGCGATATCCGCGTCGCGAAGGCGCGCTTTGGCGAGCTTTGGCTAACCCATGTCGCGGCACTTTTGCCACGCCATCCTCTGGTTGCATCCTTGCTAAATGAAGGCGCGCAAGCCGCCATTGGCGGGGTGCATCCGGACGCTCTGCTGCTGAAAGATGCGCTAACCGAAGTGGGTCTGCGCGCGGGTGAACACGTCAACTTATACGATGCTGGGCCGGTATTTGAGGGCGACTTGGAGCTCTTACGCGGCGTCTCTGGGGTTTACTCGCGCAAGCTGGTGGTGCAGGCCAAGCTGGAGGCCTCGGGCTGGTGTTTATTGGTGAAAGCGGGTGTGGCTGAAAGCAAAGGCGCGCATTTGCAACTGTGGCTAATTCCCGCGCGCGTCAATTTTCAGGGCGAGCTGCTGATCAGCACGGAAGATGCACAACGCCTAGCCGTGTGCTCTGGTGATGAGGTTTGGGCCGAGGAATTTAAGCGATGAAACGATCTGCATGGCTTGC
>JAYTAO010000623.1:0-14602 GCA_043737435.1 Rhodanobacteraceae bacterium
TGCATTAGTGATTCAGATTGACGCAAAAACCAAGTCGTTGCTCGGCAGTGCTGCAATCAATCGCCGAGACTTTGGCGTAGGCAGCGGCGAATGGGATGAGTCCGGCATTATCGGCGATACCGTGAAGGTGGAGTTTCGTCTGGGGGGGTTGAAGGCGAAATAGCGGAGCGGTCGGCTCGGCCTGCACAATCAATGCAGCTGACGCGCCTGAATCACTGCACTCGCCGCATGACTGTCTAGCTCATCCCAGTATTGGCGAACTTCGGCTAACACCGATGGCAGCTGCTGCATCAGCGATTCCCGCTCGGCATCGCTTAACGGCGCAATGCTCAAGTCTTTAATCTCGGAAAATACGCCATCGTCCACACCGAGTGCGACGATTGGGCTCAGCAAGCCGATCAGAGCGTCGTCCGCCTGCATTTGCGCTTCCCATAAATCGGAGAGTAAATCCACGCCTAAGCTAAAACCTTCGCACCAGCCACCGGCATCGACGTGGTGCTCGCCAGCTTCGTCTATAACCTCGGAAAAAATCGCATCAAATGCGTAGTGTTCAATCCCGTAATCCACGGCACGTTTGAGCCGCACCAGCAGCTCAATCAAGCGTTCTGCGGCTTCTGGATCTTCCACCATCGGCTTTTCCCCCAAGATCACCGGCATCCATTTCTGCGCTGCAACATCCTTCGGCCCAACACTTAATGCGGCCAGCAAACCTTGAGCGGCATCTAAGCGCAGCGCGTCTTCATTGAGCAGGCTCGATAGCAGCTCATCAAGTTCTGCGATGTCGTGCTCGTCTAGAATCAGGCTTTGCGTCTCGATCACGGCGTAAGGCTCAGCCAAACCGGCGCGTGATCACTCGGCCCGGCTTGCTCACGCGGGTTTTTGTCAATGCCGGCCGCCAATAGCCGTGTCTTTAGCACGTCAGAAATTAGCGCCAAATCAATGCGCAGCCCTAAGTTTCGCGCGAACGCCGCTTGTCGATAATCCCACCATGAATAAGCCTGGGTGTGGGGCATCAGCACGCGAAAACTATCGTGCAAACCTAGCGCATACAGCTGAGCTAGGGCGGCACGCTCGGCTGGGGAGCAGTGTATTTGACCACCCCACGCCACCGGGTCATAAACATCTAAGTCGCCGGGCGCGATGTTGAAATCGCCCAGCAAGACCAGCTGTGGATGCCGGCTAAGTTCAATTTCAAGCACGCTCGTCAACGCCGTTAACCAGCGAAGTTTGAATTGATATTTTTCGCTCTCTAAAGATTGCCCGTTGACGACATAAACATTGATCACGCGCACGCCACGAATGGTCGCTGCGATAATACGACGTTGATCTAGCGCGTTCAGCACATCACCGAAGTCGGTTCGTACGTCGGCGATGCCGCAGCGGCTTAAGATTGCAACGCCGTTGTAGCTTTTTTGACCCGTAAAGACCGCCTCGTATCCCAAATCCTCGAACGCCTGAATTGGGAATTTGTGGTCTTCCATTTTTGTTTCCTGCAGGCACAGCACCTCAGGTGCAGCAGTTTGCAGCCAGTCGGCCAAATGCGACAAACGCATGTTGAGAGAATTGACGTTCCAGGAAGCGATTTTCACGTTTTAAACTTTGCGGTGGGTTCCCGCACGTTGCCGCAAGTTGCGCCTGGAGGCAAGCAAAGACGAAAAATTTTGCCTTCGAAATAGCGCGTTTGTTGGTTCTACTGGACTAGATTGTCGAATTGCGCTGGTCAAGAAGCGCTTTGGGCGGGCGCGTGTATGCGTCGATAAATTCCATCGCGGGGGCGCACTTAGCCCCCAGTTTGCACCGTTCGCCGCGAAAAATTTTCCTTAATTTTTTTTATGTAAATACCTTTGTGTTGAGCTGCGTTCAAGTAATTTGCAAAGTATGCTCAAAAAACTCTAATTCTTGGCGCGCCATCGCCAGATTTAGTGTGGCTTCGATTAAATACAATATTAAATACAATATGTAAAAATAAACTTGGATTAGGTTCAATCGGTTTTAAACGTGGCAGCCACTTTTTGCTGAGGTAACTCAATGCAGCGTAGAACTTTGCTTCAGGCAGGCCTGCTGATCAGCACCACAGCGATGGTGCCTGCAGCGCTAAATTTTTCACCGCCGAGCCGAATCAAAGTCGTACTTTCAGCAATGCGCGCGCACTTTCGCCAGGTTGTAGATGCGCCCGAGCGCTTTCGGCTGCAGATTGAATACGCCTATCCCAGCCGCCAGGGACGGAGCTGGCGTTTCGAGAGTTACCGCCACGGCGCTGAGTGGACGGCGCCTGCAAGTACGGTGAAGCTGCCGCTCGCAATCTTTACGCTGTTACGGTTGGCGCAGCTGGGCTTGACGCGGGCGGCACTTTTGAAAGTTCTCAATCCGCCCCGCTGCGCTGCACAGGCTGATGAATTGGCTGAGTTTGAAACGATTGAACACACGTTAATCCGCATGCTAGTGCTGAGCGACAATGGCGCCTACAACCGGCTTTATGAGTTCGTTGGCGGCTATCGCTTGCCTAGTTTGCTCAAGGGATTTGGTTTTCCGAATGCAAAGCTGCAGGCGCGGCTCGGGACGTGCAACCCAGCGGAAAACGCACGCGGGCGGGGCGTGGTGGTCGCGCACTCGAACGGCGAAATCCTCTGGCAAGACCGCGCCGAACACGAGATTTCGATCCGTGCGCCAGCAGCGTCCATGCCGCAGCCTTTAGTTGGCAACGCGTATTTAGATTTCAATGAAACCCTTATTAATGAACCCAAAGACTTTAAATTTTCGAACCATTGGAGCATTGCTGACGCGCACGCGTTGACAATGGCTATTGCCGGGGTGCGGCCACACCCCTTGATTGCTGCCTTGCGCCCGGCTGATCTGGAATTCTTGCGCAAAACGATGTGCACCTTGCCGCGCGAGGCAGGTTTTGCTGAAGTTGACTACCCGGATGCCTGGGGCAAATTTCTGCTGCACGGTGATCAGAAGAAAAGAATGCCGATCGGCACCCGAAGTACTAATAAAATAGGCCAAGCCTACGGTTTTCTTCTTGACAGTGCTTGGCTTGAGGATGCGGCGCATCAATGCGTGCTAAGTGCGGTGATTTACGTCAATAGCGATGGTGTACTCAATGATGATCAATACGAATACGAGCAACTGGGCTTGCCGTTTTTGGCGGAATTAGGGCGGCGAATGTTGGCCTATAGCCCGCGCTAAGCATCTTGAACGCGATAGTCCCCACCGTATTGAGTTAGCATAAACCATCCCATCGTTTGAGTTTCCTGCCATGACGCGCGCCATTGGTAAGTCCAATCAACCTGCAAAACCAGCTGCGGAGAAGATTCGTAATGTCGGGCCAAAGTCCGCCGCTTGGCTGCGGCAAGTTGGCATCAAAAGCACGGACGATGTGCGCGCGCTAGGGGCTTTCGCCGCATTTTTGAAAGTACGTCGTGCTGGCTTTAAAGCCAGCCTCAGCCTGATTTATGCGCTTGCCGGCGCCGAGGACGATTGCCATTGGCAGACGCTTGGGCCAGAGCGCAAGGCCGTGTTGTTGCAGCAATACACGGCCTTTGAAGCGGAAGTAAAAGCGGCCAAGAAAATTTTCTCACCGCGTGGTGGCTCCAATATGGGCGCTGTACTGGTTGAGCAGGCGCTGGGCAAATCTGAAAGCGCCATTGATGACTGAGTTGAGTTAAATAAGTTAGCATCCATGCTGATTTGCTTCAACAAACCTTACGGCGTGCTTAGCCAGTTCACTGCGGAAGCTGGGCACCCCGGCCTAGCCGCTTACCTCCAGCAAAAAAACATCTACGCCGCGGGCCGTTTGGATCATGACAGTGAAGGGCTGCTGCTTTTGACCGACGAAGCTAAGTTGGCCACCCAGATCGCCCAGCCAAAATACAAATGGCCGAAAACTTATTTGGCGCAAGTTGAGGGCAGGATTAACAACACAGCACTAGCACAGCTGCGCCAGGGGGTGCTGCTAAACGATGGGATGAGCTTGCCCGCGTCCGCTGAGATTTGCGCCGATCCTGCTTGGCTCTGGCGACGCGAGCCACCGATACGCACGCGGCTAGCGATTCCTACCGGTTGGCTGCAACTAACGTTGACTGAGGGTCGTAATCGGCAAGTGCGGCGCATGACCGCCGCAGTAGGGTTCCCAACGCTGCGACTGATCCGCATCCAGATTGGCCCGCATGGCCTAGATGCATTGGCGCCAGGGGCGTGGCGGCAAGTGCGATAGCTAAACTTACCATTAGAGGAATAACAAAATCATGAGCGATTCCGCAAACCCAGTCGAACAATCCCACGTTTTTGCACCACGCCGCAGCGTGACGCTGCGCTTTTTAGCTGAGCCCCAACACGTCAATTTTGGCGGTAAAGTGCACGGTGGCCAAGTGATGAAGTGGATCGACCAAGCCGCCTATGCCTGCGCCAGCGGTTGGTGCGGGCGCTACTGCGTTACCGCGTATGTCGGCGGCATCCATTTTAAAGAACCGATCAAAATTGGCGATGTCGTGGATGTAGCAGCGTTAGTGATTATGACCGGCCGCACCAGCATGCATGTAGCGGTCGATGTTTCCGCGCGCGACCCCAAGCTTTCCGTGGTGCGGGAAACCACGCATTGTGTACTGGTATTTGTCGCGATTGATGAAAATGCGAAGCCCGCTGCGGTGCCCGAATGGCAGCCGCTCAGCGCGCGTGATATTGCGCTAAAACACTACGCCGCGCGGTTAAAAGAGTTGGAAGCCAGCGCCATGGCAGAGCGCGAGATTGTCGGCAATGCGGTGGCGGATCACAGGGCTTAGCACTGATATTTTATTAATGGGCTCCTAAAACAAAACGCCGCATTTTTGCGGCGTTTTGCTGTGCGTGTGGCTACCAACATTTACCGTTCGTTTCCGCCCCGGTAAATGCCTTTACCCCGGTACCCGTCAAGGTAAGCGAGCCGCAGACATCCACTGCTTGCACTAACCGGGGTGCGACGGTGACAGTGAAGTTTTGGTTATTGTTTGCCGTTGCGATTGTAACGCTGTATTTACATGTTTCCGACGCCACCAAGCCGCAACTGCCATTAGTAAAGCCCAAGCGATCTAAGCCCGCACCGGTCAAGTTGTTCGCGTAGCGATTGTAGGTGGCAAAATGGCGCTCTTGCGCTTGCGCAATATTACTCGCCAATACTTGCCCCTCCACACGGCGGGAACGCTGCACATAGCGGGAATACGCCGGCGCAGCAATGGCCGCCAAGATCGCCACAATGGCGACCACCACGAGAACTTCCATTAATGTAAAACCACGCTGATGTCGCATGAGCTGCGCCCCTCTAGTTACGTTCATTTTGATCAAACGCTGGTAGTTCGCGGGTTGATTGTCGGCGCCAGACGTAGTCAGGGATTGCCAGCGTACTAACTGCAGCCCCGGTACCAGAACCTGGAGGAGCTGGTAACAAGATAGCGCCTTGGCCGCCACCCGCTTGAGTAATAGGCGTAGCACCCGCAACAAAACCTGGCACGCGAATTCCCGAAATTAACCTATTGTCAGCGTTGTTGATGACACCATCCCCATTCACGTCAAAGGCTGCAAGCTCGTCCGTCGAAGCTGCGCCGCCATTGAGCGGATCCAAAAAGTAAAGCACGCTGGAAGAGTCATCGATACAAGGATCGTTCGCCAACAAAGGATCTACGGTAGGAATAAAAGTTGGCACGATTATGGTATTTGTCGATACAAGAAATGAGGCAGTTGCAATCGCGCGCTCACCATTGGTACCTAAATCAAAAAACCAACCCAATTTCGCGACGGGTACTGCTAAGTCGCCGGTTGCTACTAAGACTTTAGTTCCAACCACGGACTCGGTTCGCGTTTGCTGTTGCAAACTGGATTGTGTTAACGGGTAACCGGTGAAGTTAGGACCCGGATCATAGATGCCATAAATTGACTGTTGGCTATTATCACCACGATCAGGTGTGGCCACATATCGGCCGGTTCCATATACCACCACGGCCAAATCCTGCGCGTTTACGCCATCATAGACAGGCACGATACGCGGTTGCGCAGTGATTTTCTGCACACTGGGTGCTTGAAAAAACTTTAGAACACTCCACGCCGCCGGAGTAGCACCCTGAAAATTGAAACGCCATAAGTTGCCATTATCATCCCCAGCGAAAGCAACATCAGTGATCTCATCTCGCCCATTAGTTGCGTTGTATTGATTTCGTCCAGAAACCGCACCGCTGGTGAGCATAGTGTAATCACCAGCAATTATTGACGACAGGCCGCGCGTTCCAGCACCTAAATCAAACTTTCTCAATACACTTCCTGTGGTTGCATCCAACACAAACAATACGCCGTTGCCACTACCTACTCTGCTATCTCGGCCGGAATCGCCATCTGAAGAATTATATCCTCCTGGCACTAAAACCACCCATTTGTTACTTGCTGCAACTCGGGTAATAAATGGACGACCGTTGGTATACCCTAAATCGACTCCAGTGGAGGCACCTAGCGTGGATTCATCATTGAATTCCCAAAGTACCTTGTTAGAAGCACCGTTCGGGGCCGAGTTTGTAACATCCAAAGCGAAAATACCTTGCCCACCTAAACGCATGCTGCCTACTAACATCGTCCTCCATTCACTGTTGGTATAAACCTCACGTAAAGTAGGAGTGCTGTCCACCGTGCTTTGGGTAAACAGATTAAATTTTGAGCTCAACCTAGAAAGATATCGATAAGCTGTATTCGGCACAAAGGCCCAGCGCTCCACCCCGGTATCAGCATCAAAAGCATGCAACATTCCATCATTGGCACCAACGTAAAGCGTACGCAGTCTATTTTTCATCGCAGCGACGTGCGCTAGAAAATTTACTCTGTTTTCGGGACCTCCTGGGAACAAGGCTAACGTGGTCGTATCGGTCTTGGTCCAATATGCATCCGTGGCGCCACCGACAAAAACCGCGTTAGAATTTACGACCGCACCCAGAACGGATTCACGCGAACGCATCAGCAATCCTTCTTCGGTTCTTACCCCCCGCAAAAACTCTACTCGCTTTTCCCCACCAATTTTAGTTTCGGGGGCGATCGGAGCGGGGTCCTGCGCGGCCGTGTCCCAATTATAGTTAAGCAGCGTTTGCTGGGCTAAGCCCAACTGTCCCCAGAGGAAATTCACCCCAGTTGCAGCGCTCCCGGCGGTACCGGTGCTAGTGGCGGTATAAATCTGTCTACCCGTCATTGGGTTAGGTGTCGCGGAGGTTCCACCCGTGGTGGCACAAGCACCGCCAGTCAATAAGCACCCTGCGTCCCAAACAACGGATAAGCCCCCAGAGCTATTGAAAACCGAGGCCTGTACCGAGCCAGACCATGCGCTGGCATTAAAGAATGTGCGGTAGGCGAAGGTATTGGTGGACAACAAGCTAGCGGCCACGGACACCGCCGAAACGGAGGCGGTGCGCGCTGAGATCGCTTGAAACACCAGGTTGAGCTGCTGAACTACTTCCTGCGGGTTGCTGGCCGACAGCAATTCGCCACGGCTATTTAAAGCCGCATGCCAAGTATCGTCGACCTTATTCGATGGATCCGTATTTTCATTTCCCGACCAGTCAGTCCAAAGTGGCAATGGCCCTTTGCGCAAATTATTTAAATCCCCAGGAAAGTCCAGCGTGCTTTGCAGGCCAAATGCCACGACATATTGCACCACGTGCTGCCAAGTGGCGGGGTCGTTTTTAGGATTCCAATACACTTCGCCATCCGCCAACGGGTCTTGTGGTAGCGTCCTGGGCGTGATGTTGGTAATGCCGATGGTGCGGTCATCAATAAAGGGCGTGACATTATTTTTTAAATCGGATAAATCAGTTGCCCAATAATAAAAAGCGCGATCTGCATAACCACCGATATTGTTTTGACTAGGCCCCTGCCAATACAGCCTGCTGTTTGGATCCGACAGACCATACGCAGGCCCAGGCGTCAGCACATTTGGCGGTGTCCAGGTCGAGGGCAACGCTGAAATCATAATTTGATCGGTGTTTCTATTCACGTAGGCACCGACATCGTCCTTCCAACCGCCATCGGTGAATATCAAGTGGTAATTTTGGCGGCAGCTCACCAAGGTTGCGGGCGAACTTAGATTGCCAATCGCGACGCCTAAATCTTTATCGTAATAAGGGTTGCTTTCGACATAGCCAGCAGAAGCATTACGTGTAAAGTAATTGCCAACACGGTCCGTAGCGGAACGGGTGGGCGTGCCTGAATTTGCCGGTACATTATATAGATAGGTATAAAAACTATCTCTTTGCGTGGCATCTTCGATTTTCTTAATGACGAAAGCGTTATTAATCTGGGTGTTGGTCAGACCCTGCCAACCAATTCGCACATTGCGCGGCAGCTGGGAAAATGCGCGGGTTGCGGCCGTGCGGCCCATCAGTTGACGCGTACGGTAATAACTAAACCAATTGGCAAAATTAGTTTCTTGCGCTGCGGTGACTAAAAATGGCCCTAGGTAGCTAGTTTTATTGTAGTTAGTTCCAGCATTACCATACAGCTGTGCGGTGGTGGGTTTGAAAGGCTTGCCGGTAAGGGGGTTGATTGGATTGGTATTATCATAGGTAAAGTAAAACGCGCGCTTATCGTTTGGCGCCGCAAATAAAGGCTGACGCACCCCACCTTCGCCGCCTGCGGACACATTAGCGCCTGCGCAGTTGATATATCTTGCGGAGCAAAACAAACTACCGGCCGTGCTAAAAGTCACTAAATTCCGATTTGCTGGTGCGGTACTGGTGCGCGGTGGATTAACAGGAGTGCAAGCCGCCCCTGCGGTTGGCGGCGCAGTACCATTAAGGCTAACCGCATAATCAGTCGCCAGATCGCGCTTAGGGCTAGTGGTAATTTCTACGCCAGTTTTATGCGCCAGATAGCCGTCATAATAGGCACCGGTGAACACGGCGTTCGGAAAGTTGCTGCCATTGGCATAAACCGGTGGCGCGTAAACAACTAAGGGGTCAAAAAATTGATTATTCGATTGCGCGGCGTAGAAATGCGGTAAATCGCGCCAGTAACAGTTATTCAATGCATCTGATGCGGGCAACAGTACACCGCTGGATATTTCATTCGGTGTGCCGGCTTCAGACATGGATCCTGAATCGTCAAAAGTCAGAATAATATTAGGGTCTACCGGTGGCCGCACAAATAACGGCGAGCGACTCAATGGCAAAGTTTGCGCTAAAACTAAGGCGCTAAAACTAAAACAAGCGAGGGTAACTAAATACTTGGCTTTCATATCAATGCTCCGTTCCCTTATCTGGATACTAAATAATACGACTCAGCGGCGCGGACATAATCGTCGGTTCCGCCCGTTGCACGTGAAGTAATTCGATACATATATAATTTCCCCTGTGCGCCACCGGTCGAATTATTGCCGGTATGGCTTTCAAGTAAACCTTTCGTTCCTTTCACAGGGAATGGCCCCTCAATTACATAAGCCCCGCTTTGTGAGAGTCTGCTAGTATTGTCCGCGGCATTTTGAAATGGTCTAGAAACATATTGAGCCTGGAGCGCTGATGCAGCCCCCGCTGGATAACCCGCACCAGTCCGGAATGAACGAACCAACGGGTCGATTGCTACCGCCTCATCCCTATCCACAGGACTCAAACCGACAAATTCAACTTCGCCGTTTGTACTAATGATACTGTCAAATATTAATGACTCACCATTTCGCAGCAAAGATTCGGAAGAAGACTCAGCCAGAGATTGGTTACGAAACGAACCTGACATACGCTCTTGCATTAACACATCACGCAAACTACCAAGCACAAAGAGCGTCAGAATAATTAGAAAAATCAGCCCAACAATGAGTGCGACTCCACGCGGTCGATTTAACTTCGGCGTTTTTGATCTTGCCCTTAAAAATCTCTTCATCTACCTACTCCTTAAAAACTGGTCAGAAATTCTGACTCTTTTACTCGATATAAAACGGCCAGCCTTAATTACCGTGTCCAAGACTTAATCGGCACGACGAAACGAAATTCACGATGCACCATCCGATCCGGTGCCGCCACTTCGCGTTGATTTTCCATCGCATAGGTGAGCCGGTCATCATTGATCGAGGTGCTATCGACGGTATTCACCATCATGCCTACTTCAACTGCGGTGACGGAACGCCACAGGCAATTCGTCTCTATCGTGTCGGTAGCATATGCGGGACACGGGATCGCGCCGCCGCTAGCGTTATCCACTTGGTTGGCTGTTAGCCACGTCACATTATTTTCCGGGTTCACCCCTGGCACTGTTCGCGCGTTAACGGCATAGCGGAAGTCTAGGCGTTCTACACCACGCGCAATTTCCTCTAGCGCCCGGCCGTTCTCTCGCCGCATTAACGCAGGGATCAACCTTCCGGCACTGTTAGGGTCCGTTACAAACTGCAGAAAGTAGGTGACGGTCAGCCACTGATTTTCCATATCAAATACGCGTGCATTATTGTCAGCGCTAAAACTGGCAGCGACTGGACCTGGTGGCAGCAATGTCAAAAGATTGCCTGCAAAGGTGCCACGATAAATCTCAGCTTTATCGCAATCCGCCAGCATGACCAAACGATTCGAAAGCCGGGCGGCGGGCACGGTGTCCAAGCCCAATCTAGCTAGCGAGTTCGGTGCCAATGATATGGCTGGCCCTGCGACAGAGAGAATCGAAGCACCATTTCCGACCAAAGTACGTACCGTCAATACATCGGTTCCCGGTACGCGCTGCCCCGCCACAGGACCCGCCACTGCCGTTGCCGCTGGAGCGCCAGTTTCTGTCCTCCCAGCACCAATGGCCGTCAACGCAGGCGTACACACGCCCGCTACACACTCGTGCCCTTGAATGAGAAAGCGCGCACTAATTAGGTAAGGCGCACCGACTGCGGGAAGTGGCGGAACGGTGACTGGGGGCACGGTGACCGGGGGGGGTGGAAAGGCGAGCATGTCTGTGCGGGTCACTAAGCCATAAAATAGCCCGCCGGTTGTCCCGGTAGCCGAGGTGTTGTAGCTGGTACCTAAATCATCATTACCCGCCACCGAAAGCAAGGGATTAACGGTGCTTCGTATCGGCCGCTGTGGCGTAAAACCGTCGGTAGCAAGTTGAACATTGATAGCTGAGCAATATTGACTACCGGCACCGCCAATATCGCTGGACATTAAATCGACAGCCAACCGACCAGTTTCTTGAATATTCGCAATACCGCGCTGCAGGCGAATATTATTGGTGGTGTTGGTAAATATGGTCGCGATGCCTAAAATCAAAATTAACCCGATCACCATCGCGACCATAATTTCGATTAAGGTAAAACCTTGGGCTAATATTTTTTTATTCATGGCTGAAATACCCAAGATCTGCTCGTTAAAGTGCCGGCACGATCTACGGCCCACGTCATAGTAAGCAAACAGCTTCCCACATAAGGTGGCCTAGTCCCCGGCCCAGCTAAATTAGTAATGCTAGGAAATACCCGCGCGGCATCGCATTGGACGTTGGCACTGGCGGTGCTGGGCTGAAGGTACTGCCCCATCAAGAGCGCAACCTGGTTTCGATCATCGGCCGCTTGTGCGGTACTGGTGCACGCGGCACCGGATGAGCATGCCCGGGTCAACGTGGGTGCGCCGGTGTAGATGTCAATTGCTGCAATCGGCCCGTTATATTCAAGCCGATAGGCGCCCAGCGAATTGCGGCGCATCGCGCCCATCAGATACTCGGCAACATTGACGACCTGCGTTCCGGTGTAGGCGTCCGAATTGGTGCGAATGGAAAGCGCTGCGGCAGAGAGTAGACCGATCAAGCCTAAACTAAATACAACAATGGCGACCAGAATTTCAATTAACGAGGCACCGCGCGCGCGGCTCGATTGCATCATGTGCATGTTGCTACTCCCTTAACCGTGAAAATTCGACCGCTCTGAGCAACGCACACCGTGCGTTTGGTGGTCGGATCCCCACCCGCTTTAAATATGTCGAAACTGACAAATGCACTTGCCACATCACTTCTGCGGCGCCCGCTGGAGTCAAACAATACAAAAGTCGGCGCACCAGATACTGTGACCGAGGCCAAAGCATTTCCTTGCCGCAGTGGCGTTTGTGCGCCCAAGATGCCAGTTCGGGCTGGATCCACAAAAGCGGACCACCCCAACTGCCAAGACGCACCGGATCGACTAACCGAAACTGGGCGTGAGCGCCGCAATGCCTCGCCGCGCGCATAATTCAAAGCCGTCACGATTTCATTTGCCGCTGAAACGAAGCGGCCCTGTTCGATCTGTAATTTGAAATTTGGTACCGCGAGGGTGAGTAAAATGGCTGCGATGAATATGGTGATCATTAATTCCATGAGCGTGAAGCCTGCACTCCGGATTGGGCTGCACCGCGGATGACTTAAATCTAGTTTCTGCATAACGTTACCCATTTGGCCAATGGAACTTACTTCGAACTTATAAAAACATAGCGGCCACCGCGCTACAACAAAGCGCCGCTCGCCGGTTTGAAGGTGCAGACGAACGGCTAGTCCGCGTCGATCAAATTTAACTCGCGCGCAAAAAAGGCTTCAATACCCCGATAAATATGCAGCTTCGTTTTAGGGTTCGCAGGCCCATGGCGCATCCCCGGATAGGTCATAAGATCAAACGCGACGGCGCGCGTTTGCAGTTCACTCATTAACGTGGTGCTGTTGGTGAACAAGACATTGTCGTCCGCCATTCCGTGGATCAGCAGTAGCCGCGCGCGCATGCCGTCCAGATGCGTCGCAACGGTCGCAGCTTTGTAGCCATTCACGTTATCGCTTGGCGTTGCCATGTAGCGTTCGGTGTAGTGCGTGTCATAAAGCGCCCAATCGGTCACCGGCGCACCAGCGGCACCGGCTCTGACTAGATCACCGCCTTGAGTCAAGATTTGCAGCGTCATATAGCCGCCATAGCTCCAGCCGTAAACGCCAATGCGTTTTTTATCGACATAACTTTGTGCGCCTAGCCAGCGTATCCCTGCTAGCTGGTCTGCCACGTCCGGGCCACCCATTTGCCGGTAAATAGCGGATTCAAATTTTGCCCCACGTCTAGCACTGCCGCGATTGTCTAAGCTAAAGACCACATAACCCAGCTGCGCGAACACTTGCGGCAGCAAATCGCCGAATTTGCGCTGTAATACTTGTACGTGCGGGCCGCCGTAGGTGTAAACCAAGGCGGGATAGCGCTTATTGGCATTGAAATGCTTGGGTTTGAACATGCGGTAATTCAGCGCTAGTTGGCCATTTTTTAGGCTGCCGTATTCAGGCTCAATCAAATTCTTCTGATAGGGGAATAACGCATGCCCAGGCTTGACTTCATTGGCATCCAATACCGCCCGCACGCTGCCATCGGCTTTCAGCAAGCGCACTTGAGGCGGCGTCAGAACGTCGGAATAGGTATCGAGAAAATGCTTAGCATCCTCACTAAAGATGCTGACGTGAGTACCCGCGCCGGTCGTCAATAGTCGGGGCGCGCTTTTGCCATCCAGCGCTACGGCATAGGTTTGCATTTGTATAGGGTCATTCACGTTGCCGGAAAAAAACGCGGTGTAGGTTTCTTCATCGACGCGCAAGAGCGTATCAACTAGCCATTCGCCCTGCGTCACGCTACCCAATAATTTTCCTGTTAAATCATAGCGATACAGGTGATTAAAGCCAGAGCGCTCCGAGGCCCAGATAAATTCTGGCGTGGATTTTAGAAAAGTTAGCGCGCTATTGAGATTGACGAAGGTGTCGCTGTGTTCGCGCAAAACTTGGGTGGCAGCCCCCGTTTTGGCATCGCAAAACAATAAATCCAGCGTCTTCTGATCCCGGCTTTGCCTTTGCACAGCGATACGCGAGCTGTCCGGTAGCCAATTGACGCGGGCTAGATAGATATCCGTGTTGCTGCCCAAATCCATTTTTACTGGTTTGTCAGATGCTGCGATGGGCACTACAAATAAATCGACGAGGGCATTCGCCTGCCCAGCCGCAGGGTAGCGCTGTTCCACAACTTCGGTGCGATCAGCATATATCTCAAAGCGCTTTGCTAAAGGCACTTTCGCCTCATCATAACGCTGCATCGCAACGTAGCGCTCATCTGGTGCCCACCAATAGCCGGTAAAGCGATCCATTTCCTCTTGCGCGACAAACTCTGCCGTTCCATAGGCAACGCTGCCACCGCCCCCAGTACTCAACGCGATCAAGCGCTTCGTTGCCAGCTCCAACGCATACAGATTACCGCCGCGAACAAAGCTAACGAATTGCCCTTTGGGCGAGAATTTCGGATCACTTACCGGCCCGTCTTTACCATCGGTCAGCGTTTGTACGCGCGCGGTTTTCAAGTCATACAAGTACAGCGAACCGCTGAGCGGAAACAGCAGCTGCTTACCGTCGCTGGAGAAATAATATTCGACTATCCCGCTTAGGGATGCGATGCGCATGCGCTCTCGCCGCGATTTCTCTTCTTCCGACACGGTTTCCGGCGCGCCGGTGATTTTCGCGGAATCAACTAGCAGCGCAGTCTTCTTGCTGCCAATCTCGTAGCTCCAAAGATCCAGCGCGAATGAGTTTTCCAACTTTCCGCGTAAAAATGTCACGCGAGAACCATCCGGACTCAGCTTCATGCTTTGCGGCGCTTGCCCAG
>JAYTAO010000624.1:0-2392 GCA_043737435.1 Rhodanobacteraceae bacterium
CATCGGCTTGCTTGTCAGATGAGCGCGTGAAAAGCGTGACGTCTGCGCCTAAACCTTTGGCTAGTTTCAGCGCCATATGGCCGAGCCCACCCAATCCAACTACGGCGACCTTGCTATTTTTACCTACTTTCCAGTGACGCAGCGGCGACCAAGTGGTAATGCCTGCACACAGCAACGGTGCTGCACCAGCCAAATCTAGCGCGTTGGGAATTTTCAATACGAACTTGTCCGAGACGATGATTTGCTCCGAATAACCGCCGTAGGTTGGTTTTTTGTCGTATCGATCCTGCGCGTTGTAGGTGAAGGTTGGAAACTCCGCGCAGTATTGTTCCAAACCTTTCGCGCAGGCGGGACTCGCAATTGAATTCCTTGACGGACATCGATTTCACATTCCGTCTTGGGTCAAACTTGTTAGCGACTTTTAAGGCTTTTTTTCTACAGCGCGTGTTCTGGCAGAGACAATGTGCGACGGATTTCATCCGAGACAAAACCCACTGCGCCGCAATTGCGTGCGCCAGGAATGATCGCGGTGTCGAAAAGTTCTTCGATTACGCCGTCTAGGCGCAACTCATGCACGATGTCGCCCCTTTTTAGATCAATCACCTGCACTGCGCAACGCGCGGAGACGCCGCGTTTGCTGAGCACCTCGTCTAACACCAAATCGCTGAAAGTGCGGTTTTGCCGCTGTTTCGATAAGCCAACGATGGCGAAGTCGCCGATGAAAGAAAGCCCGCGCAAAAAACCTGGGCAAAACGCGATAGGGATAAATTTGCCAAGTTTCAAATCAATGTAGCCAAACTCACCGGTTCCGGCATTTAGTAGGTACAGTTTGCCATGATGCCAGCGTGGCGAATGTGGCATAGACAGGCCGTCGCAGACAATGGCGTTGCTTACCACATCGACGATCAAGCCGCCCGCACGCCGATGCTCACGCCAGCCTTCATTGGCATCGCTGCGGCCAACGCAACTGACATATGCCGGCGCGCCATCCCGCATCGCAAGGCCATTGAGATGGCAGCGATCTTCAGCGGCATATTTGGAAACAAACGGCGGTTTCCAGATCGGATTAAAGCTAAATTTCGGATCGGGTTTGGCGATACAAGAAAACAAGGTGCTGACAAAAACCGGCTCACCTTGTGCTGTAACCGCGACATCGTGCACGTCAATATCACCGGTGGTGTAGGCCAATTGCGGTACGTAATAACGATCCAGTGCGCCGTGCTTTTCGCCTGGTTTAAGCGCGTTCTCAAAGCGCCAAAGTTGCCAAAGTGTGGCCAACCAGAGCGTTTGTTCGTGCACCGCAATGCCCATCACCCGCGCCAAATTTCGGTTGAATATCGCCAGCTCACCGCGTTCATTCAAGCCAATAAAAAACAGCTTGCCCGCTTGGTAAGTGGTGAAGGCGATGCTGGCGTTTTGTTCGGCAAGCCAGAAGACGAAAAGGCGGGAGGCGGTGATTTCGACTTTAGGCTCTGCGGGTGCCGTGGCGAGCTGGGTCATAATGTTCCTAACAATAAGCGAAACTACTCGAAGCCGTTTTTGAATGCGCTGGTATCGCGCCCGAAGACAACATAGCTGCGGCTTCCGGATGGTGTGCGCGCGCTGACGACTACGTCATAAGTGCCGTCGCCATTGATATCCCCGGCTGAGTTGACCCATTGGCCTGCATTGTTAAATCCCTGCACGCCATTGAGCCGAAAACCGTTAGTGCCATCCAGACCAGACAATGAAAATATTGCGCTAAAGGGCGTTTTTTTGCCAAACACAACGTAGGCACTGCCGTTCTCAAATGCATTCACGTTTGCTCGCGGTGCGCCAATGATCAAGTCGCTGATACCGTCGCCATTGACATCGCCTGCCGAACCTACGGCTATCCCGGACAGATTTTCCTCATCCACGCCATCAAGACGAAAACCATTGCTGCCATCCAAATTGGACACCGCCAGCGTTGCCGTGAATGGCGTGGTTTTACCAAACACAACGTAGCTGCTGCCGGCCCGGCTACCATTGTTGTCAGCGAACGGCGCGCCGACAATTAAGTCACCGATGCCATCGCCATTGACATCACCGGCACCGCTGACTGCCTCGCCGGAAAAGTCAGCCGCCATCAGACCGTCTAAACGAAAGCCATTGGCACCATTTAGACTGGAAAGCGCTAGAGTTGCATCGAACGACGTGCTCCTACCAAAAACCACGTAGCTACTTCCAGAGCGGGAGCCGTTTGGGCCCGCGCCGTTCGCGCCGATGATCAAGTCATCGATGTTATCGCTATTGACATCGCCAGCTGCGGCGACGGATCGGCCTGCGTATTCATACGCAGCCCCGCCATCAACGCGAAAGCCATCACTGCCGTCCAAGGTAGACAGTACTATCGTCGCATTGAAGGGTGTGC
>JAYTAO010000625.1:0-2389 GCA_043737435.1 Rhodanobacteraceae bacterium
CTTAAAACAAACTCTTTCGCTAATAGCGGCCCAACAATGGCACCCGAGGTTCCCCCTAAAGCTACGAATCCATAAAGACGCTTGGATTGCTCAGGATCAAACACATCAGCCATACAGCTCCAGAAAATACTGACGACAAAGAGGTTGAAAATACTGACCCAGACGTAAAAAACCTTGGCGTTCAATGCCAAATCGGTACTAATTCGAAAAAATGGCCCCATTCCCAGCAAGCAAATTACGAAAAATGCATAAATGAGCGGCACAAAAATGCGTCGGGAAAACCTCGATACCAGGGCACCGTAAAGCGGTGTTAGCAACAGCATCGTGGCAAAAACCAAACTGTACAAAAGCGGCAGCGCTTGCGAACCACCGGCGGCGCTGGCAAATTGTTCGCGGATCGGCCGAATGACGTAATAGCTCGCCAACACACAGAAAAAACACAGTGCAGCCAACAGCAAGGCGATCACCTCCTGCCGGTTTTCGGTTGGCACCAGCTTTCGCAACCAGTTTAAATTCATAAGGCCCGGATTCATACCGCCCGCCTTTTTCGTAATCCTACATACGCGCTTAAAATCGCCGCATCAATGCGTTCCGGCATCGCACTGACTACCACCGCACCTTGTGCGCTTAAGCGATCGCGTGCGCTGCGTTCTTGCGCGATCAGCTCGTTCGCTGCCAGCAATTGCGCCGGAGCACGCCACGCCGCCACACCGCTAAGTCGCGGTTGCGCGGCAATTTCAGCTAGCTGCGGATCCTGTAAACACGCCACCATCGGCAGGTGCTTACGTCCCAGTAGTGCCAAAGCGCGCAGCAGCTTTTCTAATGCGGGTGGGCTGTCGGTATCGCTCAAACAGACTAATAATGTGCGCCTGGGTAAGCGTCGCAGCACCATGCTGGCCGCTTGGATGGGGTCGGATTCTTCCAAGCGCTGCGCCAAATTGCTCAAGAGATGATGCAACCGGCGAATGCCGCTACTGCCGCGCAGGTTGTACAACTGCGCCACCGGTTGATCGGAATAGGCAAGAAAATGCAGGGTATCGCCCGCCGACAAACTGGCTTGCGCCAAGCGCGAGGCAATATTGATCGCGTGGTCGAATTTACGCATATTCCCCACCGCCAGGCGGCTGCGTCGACCTACATCCAGCAAGATAGTCAGCTCCAAATTTTGATCTTGACTCATTACCCGCACTTTTAATGAGTCGGTATCCACGCTTCCCACGGCTGAATTTGCCAGCGAACGGGCGCTGGCTTTCCAATCAATTGAGCGCGGGGCGTCACCGGGCTGATAGTCGCGCAAAGTCAATAATTCCAACCCTTGGCCGCTTTTACGCTGCGAACTTTCACCGTATTCACGGGTAAATTGCCGCCGCTCAGCCTGCGTCAAACTTTGCGGCAGCACCCGCACCTGCGCCGGTGCGAAAAGCGTTCGTGACCACCACGCCAAACCAAAAACGCCCAATACCCGGGCTTTGAGCTGATCAAAGTGTAAATTCGCCAGCTCTACGGTCTGACGGCGCACGCTAAATTCTAGCGCTTGTGCCGCCTCCAGCAAATAATCCTGCTGCCAGTCGTGTCCGCTTAAAGCCTCTGGCATCGCTTCAGCCAAATCAAGCTGCAGCGCGCGTGCCGGTGCAGCAGTTAAACGGTAGGTCATGCTCAAATCACGCCCTAACTCGACGCTGATGGGGGCGTGGCGTACCAGCGTAATGCGATAAGCGCGCGTCAACATTTGCTCCACCAACAACAGTGCTACCAGCAAAAGCGCAGGCATTAGCCACGCCTGCGCCAGCGCGCCGCCGACCCAAATACCTACGGATGCCGCAATCGCAACCAGTGCTGCAAGCCATAGAAATCGCTGCGTCAGGCTCATCGGCTGTGGTTAATCCAGCAGTGCTTTCTCAAGTTGTGCCACGCGGTGCAGGCACTTGATTGAGCAAGTCGCTAACCACTTGATCTGAACTCGCACCGTCCAAACTGGCTTCCGGCTTCAGTACCAAACGGTGCCCTAATACCTGCGCCAACAGCGCTTTGAGATCATCCGGCATAACAAACCCGCGCGCATTTAACGCCGCTAGTACCCGCGCGCAGCGCATCAGCGCCAAAGACCCGCGCGTCGATAAACCCAATGCCACACGCGCGTCGTCTCGGCTGGCGCGCGCTAGTCGCACTGCATAGTCATAAACCGCCTCGGAAACTTGTATGGCTTTTACACTTGCGCGTGCGGCGGCTAAAGCGCCGGTTTCAAGCGGGGAAAACGCGCTGCCACCGTGGCCCCCGCCCGGTTGGTCATAGGTGCGCAAAATCTGCGCTTCGACGGCTGCCTCAGGGTAGGGCACTTCCAATTTCATCAAAAATCGATCTAGCTGCGATTCCGGCAACGGATAAGTGC
>JAYTAO010000626.1:0-6017 GCA_043737435.1 Rhodanobacteraceae bacterium
CGCGTTGAGCGCAAAGAAATCGTGATCGGTTTCGGCCACCCGGTGTATACGATTAGCGACCCGCGCAACGTCATTATCAAGGGTATTAGCAAGTCTTTGTGCGAAGCGGGCGGCAATACGCGCTTGTTTGAAATATCAGAGCGTGTTGAAGGCTTGATGTGGGAGCTCAAGAAAATGTTCCCAAATCTTGATTGGTTTAGCGCCTCTAGCTATCACATGATGGGCGTGCCAACCGCGATGTTCACGCCGTTGTTTGTTATCTCACGCACCTCTGGCTGGTCAGCGCACGTGATTGAGCAACGCCAGGACGGCAAAATTATTCGCCCCAGCGCGAATTATATTGGGCCTGAGGATCAAGCGTTTGTGGCGCTAGCGCGGCGATAAAAAGTGGTCGTGCCGAATTCTATGAATGCAGTTTAATTTGACAACATACAAATTGGCCGGTGCTTCGTTTGCCAAGGCAAATAACTACTACGGTGCTTCGTTTGCCAGGGCTAACGAACTTAAACCCGTACGAAGCGATAGTGCCCCACCAACCATTCGCGCCCGTCGTCAAATCCAAACAACTCCGCGCAAGCCATATAAAACATGCGCCAGCGCTGGAACCACACCGCAGCTTGAGCGGCTCCGTAGCATTGCTCAAATACCGGCATGATCTGCGCCTTGTTTTTGTCCATGTTGGCTAACCAATGGTTGCTGGTTTTTTGATAATGCGTACCTGACACTTTCCAGTCAGCCTCGATACGCAAATGTTTATCAAAATGCCGAAAAGTGTCAAACGCAGGCATCAGGCCGCCGGTAAAAAAGTATTGGCTCATCCAATCCGTTTCGCCTTTGACTTCAAAAGGATACGCAATTTCGCGATGGCAAAAAATATGCACAAACAACTTGCCTACTGGCTTGAGCCAGTTTGATAGCCGTTCCAGCAAGACGTCGTAATTGCGCATGTGCTCGAACATTTCTATCGATACTGCGCGGTCAAATTGACTGGGCTCCAACTCCAGCTTATTCACATCACAGGTAATCACAAGCACATTGTTGAAGCCACGTTCGCGGCACCGGGCTTCAATAAATTCACGCTGCGGCTTGGAATTGCTGACGGTCGTGATTTTAGCGTTGGGATATTTTTCTGCCATCCAAAGCGTCAGCGAACCCCAACCGCAGCCTAGCTCCAATATTGCTTGCCCGTCGCCCAATTCGGCGCGCTCGCAATAAATCGCCAGCATCGCTTCCTCAGCCTGATCCAGCGTTTCATTGCCAATGGCATAAAAACAGCTGGAATATTTTAAACGCTTCCCTAAACTGGCGACAAAAAACGGCGGCGGCAGTTCGTAATGCTGGTCATTCGCCGCTTGCGTTTCGATGGCTACGGCGCTTTGTTTAAGGGTCGCAACCCACGCTATCTGCCGGGTTTTCCAGTCGCCCGCATATTCGTCATGCAGGCGGGTTTTGCATAGGCGGCGCATGCCAAAGCGCGTTAAAGCATCGGGAATAAACCCGCGTTCGCAAAGCGTAATTAGACTCATGTCGATCCGGATTTGAAAGTTTTTAAGGTTACGCAAACCGCACGTCCAGCAGATGAAGGCGGTTTACTATTGTCAGCTTGCTGCTAACAATTAAATCGATTTCAGCGCCGCGCTCGCTTTTTGAACCCAAGCCGCCTGCGCTTTTTGATAGTGCGCAGGTGCCAGTCGAACGCGCTTAATAAGTTCTTCTAAAACGGGGCGAGCGCGTTCGATCTTGCCCATTTTAACCAGCAACTCAGCAAAACAATAACGCCCCTCTTCGCCCGGAAAATTATCTTTTGCGATGCTCAATTCTTGCAGAGCTTTCTCATTTTCCCCAAGTGCAGCAAGGGTTTGCGCGTACAGCAAATGCCCCAGAGGCGAGCGGTATTCGGGGTTAAACGCGATCAAGTCTTCCAAGGTTCTGCGCACCTCAGCGTGTAGGTTTAAGCCTGCTTGCGCTTGTGCTAGGCCAAACATTAACTCAGGGTCGCGCTCATAAATGCCGTTTAAGCACTGTTGGTATAGTGCTTTAGCTTGAGTGAAATCCTTTAACTCCAGCGATTCTTGGGCTAAGTGCCGCTTATTGTCGACGGTGTCACTGCGATCCAAATTCTGCGCAAGTTTGCGCCGATCACGTTCGGGGTCGATACTTTTCATGACGCGTCTGGCGGTAGAGCGAATGCCATAGCTGCCAAACAGCTCCGGCATAATGTGGCTAAATGCGTATGCCGCGCAACCCAGTCCCGGCAGCATGACGATAATCCAAATCCAGTTGTTATTGCCGTTGCGCATGGCATGTATAACGCATATCCCCTGCGCAATCAGGGTCAAAATTAATATTGGGGGCATGGCATTTTTGTATGCAGTACAGCAAATTAGTCTAACAGCATCGTCGCTGGCGTGAAACGCAAAAGCTTAGAACGTCACATCGCCAAGTGCGCGTTCTAGGCAAAATAACAGCTACCAAATAACCACGCGGCTGGCATCATCCGCCACCATCGGATCGCCAGCTTTGCAATTAAAAGCCTTGGCAAAATTGGGCGTATTCACCAACGGGCCATTGGTACGGAAAACGCTCGGTGAATGCGTGTCGGTATTGATCATCAGCTTTAGCGACTCCGGTACCACATTACGGCGCCAAATTTGCGCCCAGCTTAAGTAAAACCGTTGTTCCGGCGTATAGCCGTCGATCAATGGCTCTGGACTACGTTTCAACGCCAGCTGCAATGCGTCGTAAGCAACGGTGGTGCCGCCCAAATCCGCAATATTTTCCCCCATGGTCAGCTTGCCGTTGATTGGCAAACCGACCACTTTGGTACGCCCTGCTTGTGCCTCAAGTTTTGCCGTGCGGGCTTCAAATTTGGTGCGGTCTTGCGCTGTCCACCAGTTAACTTGCGCGCCATGGGCGTCGAACTTACTGCCCTGGTCATCGAACCCATGTAGTAATTCGTGGCCAATCACGCCGCCAATGCCGCCGTAATTCAGGGCTTTATCGGCTTTTGGGTCAAAAAACGGCGGTTGTAGGATTGCTGCCGGGAATACAATTTCGTTAAGCTGTCGGCTGTAGTAAGCATTCACAGTCTGTGGGCTCATGCCCCACTTTGTGTGATCGGTCGGCCTACCGATTTCATTTAAGTCGACGCGGCGTTCAAATTCCGCGACCCGCTCGGCGTTGCCATAAAAATCCTCGCGTTTGATTACCAAACTGGAAAAGTCGCGCCAATGATCTGGAAAACCAATTTTTGGCGTGAAGGTGGCAAATTTTTCTAACGCTTGCTTCTTGGTTTCCGGACTCATCCAATCCAGATTTTCCAACCGTGCTTTCAGCGCGGATTTCAAATCGGTGATCAATTCCATTGCCTGCGCCTTCGCTTCAGGTGGAAAGTGCTTAGCGACGTAGATCTGGCCGACGGGTTCACCGAGAAATCCAGAGGTATTTTCAACCATCAGCTTCCACCGCGGACGCTGCTCCCTAGCGCCACGCAGGGTACGACTGTAGAAATTAAAGTTCTCATCCACAAACGCTTTTGACAAAAACGCAGCCGAACTGCGCAAAGTTCCCCACCGGAAATAATCGCGCCAAATACCAGCGTCGGTATCCGCCAACATCTTATTGACTTCGGCGAAAAATGCTGGAGAGGTCAACGAGAATTTTTCAACCTTGATTCCCAAGGTTGCAAACATCTGTGTCCAACTAAAATTTGAAGTTTCATTGTTCGCCTCTGCAACGCTGACAATTCGATACTGTCTGTCAGGGTCGCGCTGTTCCACATTTGTCAAAGATACTTTCGCGAGCCGGGTCTCAAACGCTAAAACGTCGGCAGCAGCCTGATTGGCGTCAAACGCAGAGCGCCCCGACAGCACAAACATCATCGCAATGTGAGCCTGATATTGCGAAAGTATTTTTTGACTGTCTGCATCCTTTCGCAGATAGTAGTCACGCTCAGGCAAACCCAAACCACCCTGTGCGGCGTAAGCGATCACCATCTCTGGATTCTTAAAATCACCGTTGCCGTAAAAATTGAATAGCACACCACCGCGTGCTTGCTCCTCACGAATGTAACGCGCGATGTCGCGGGTATTTTTTAGCGCCTCAATACGCGCAAAGTCGGCGGCAATAGGCTTTGCCGCTAGCTCCTCAATTTTTGCCTCATCCATGGCCGAGCTGTAGTAGTCGCCCACCATTTTCTCATTGTCTATGGCAGCAATATTTGCCGCTGCTGCATCAAGGATTGCGCGCAAATCCAGATTAATGCGGTCGTTAAGCACATTAAAACTTCCCCACGAGGTCTGATCGGAAGGCACCGGGTTGCTACTCAACCAGCCGCCGTTCGTATGCGTGTAGAAATCCGTACATGCCTGCGTTGCAGGATCAAAATTGGCTTTTACGATGGCGCTGGAGGGTGTAATCGCCGCGCTTGCATCGCTAAAGGTTTCAGGTGCTACTACAGTTATTGGCGCTGCGGGCACCATAGCTGGCTTGGCACAACCAGAAAGGCTGGCGGCAATCGTAAGCGGCAACATCGCACGTGCGAAATTAAAGGGTCTACTAGGCATAGTTCGTTCCGAGCAATAAAATGTGCCCGGAGTCTAAAGATGTTTCACTATGATGACGTATGCATGAGGTCATGCATCAAGCAGAAAACCTGTCTTATTTCACGCCAAATTTATAAAACTATAAGCGCCAAGAATGTTTCTCAACGCATCAAAATATTGCGCAGCTGCTGGTGTACCCCTTCGGGTACTGAAGGCGATAACCAAAGCGTGCCATTCGGCAAAATCCCCACGCTAGCACGTTTCGCTCCGGCTTGGCGCAAGAGGTCTTCAACAAATTGCAGCGTTTGTGCGCCGACATTGCCACGTTTGATGCGAGCGCGACCGGCATCGAACAAAATCACCGTTCGCGCTCCGGGCGGCGCGACAAATTTGTGTAAGAAAAGCGTGACGCCTAGCGCCACGGCCGACATTACGATCAAAACAATCAACTCAACGCGCCCGACCGTGCCCTGATTTTGTCTAGTATCCGAGTAACCACCAGCGCCCATTTTTGCGGGCACCAGTGAAATAGGCGTGCTGCGGCGCATTGAGTTTCAGCACTGCCTCAGAATCTTGCGCCAACTTATCCTGACCCAGCGCTTGATAAGCGGCGATCATTACCGCCAAAGCATCCAAGGATTGCTCACTGTGTTGGTAACTCTCAACCACTAATTTGGCGCGGTTGATCGCGCCTACATACGCGCCCCGACGCAAATAATACTGCGCGATCTGTAGCTCTGAATCGGCCAAAATACCCCGTAGTACCACCATCCGCGCGCGGGCGTCGGGGGCATATTTGGAGTCTGGAAAGCGTTTAAGCATCTCGCCAAAGTCCAAAAACGCCTGCTTATTAGTTACCTGATCATGACTGGCCCGATCCCCAGGTACTAAGCGATCAACCAGAGAATTTTGCCGCTCGACGTTGATCAAGCCGCGCAAATAATACGCATAGTCAGCGTGCTCATGCGTCGGATAAGTCTTGATAAAGCGATTCACAGTCGCCAATGCTTCGTCCGAATCACCCAGCTTGCTTTGCGCAAATGCCAAATCTAGCTGCGCTAATTCGGTGTAGCTGCCAAAAGGAAATCTACCGATCAAGCGTTTAAAGTCACGCGTAGCGCGATCATAATTGCCGCCATCAATTGCTTCGCGGCAAATTTCATAGGTGCGCTCAACACTGGCAGTTTCAAGTTCTTCCTCATGCGTGCGAAACGCGCCGCACGCACCCAGGCTTAAAATCGCAAGGCTGAGGATCACCACAACGAATGGCGTACGAATATTTAAGCTTCCTAGACTCACGATCAGCTTCCAAGTACTTTGAATTAGCCGGTGATCATAGCCGAGCAAGTGTTAATCGGCGCATAGTTGCCGCTTCATCCCGCCACTTTCAGTCGAAAACAACGAATCCATGCCGCAAATTCAAGCCGTAGTTCCCCTCTCTCTCGCTGGAAACCGGCTCGACCAAGCCGCTGC
>JAYTAO010000627.1:0-6010 GCA_043737435.1 Rhodanobacteraceae bacterium
CGGTCGAGGCAAACCCGGATTGATGCGCCAGCATTTAGTTTGCGTCGACGCCGCGCGTGCGATTTCTGCAGCTCTTGTGGAGGGGGCTGCGCTAGGCAGTACCGAGCTCAGCTTTAGTCCGAGCGGAATTACCGCAGGCGAGTACAGCTTTGCGATTGGCTCAGCTGGCTCGACAATGTTGGTTTTGCAGACGATTTTACCCGCGATGCTGCAAATGACGAGTGCCTGCAAAGTAAGCTTGAGCGGAGGCACGCACAATCCTTTGGCGCCGTCCGCAGATTTTTTTCAAGCCTGCTTTTTGCCGCAATTACACGCAATCGGTGCCAGTGTGAATTTCGAAATTGCAGCGATTGGCTTATATCCTGCCGGGGGCGGCCATGTGACGCTTACCACTGATCCGCTCAGTCCCGGAACCCAATTGGTACCACTGCGTCTGATGCAGCGTAGCGGTAGCGCACGTGTCAGCGCGCACGCAATCGTTGCCGGTGTGCCAGATCACGTCGCTGAACGGGAACTGGCTTGGCTGCGGGAAAACTACGCTGCCGGTAAAGCCAAACACGCATTGCCTATAGCGTCGCTGCACAGCACTCAGGCTAAGCATACTGGCCCAGGGAATGTTTTGTGTGCGGGCGTAAGTTTCGACAATATTTGCGAGCAAGTCACGGAATTCGGTACGAGGGGAACCAGCGCGGAAGACGTGGCAAAAACCGCACGTGACGGCTTGGCGCGTTATTTGCGCTCAGGCGCGGTCGTGGGCGAACACCTAGCGGATCAACTTTTATTGCCCATGCTGATTGCGGGGGGCGGTGAATTTATATGCGCAAAACCTAGCCAACATTTACGCACCAACGCGAATGTCATTGAGGCATTTGGTGTCGCTAAGATCAGCATCGAACCCGCTAACGATAGCCGCCAAAATGTGCCCAAGCTGTGGCGGGTCGCGCTGCGGATTTAAGATTCATGGAATGGCTAATTGCAGCGCAGGGCTATAGATCCTGGCCTCAGGCCTAGCTCTGAAACACGGGGCGTTGGCGTAAAATTCAACGTCCTGTCCAGGCCACCAACCCGGAATTCCTGATAAAGGCAAGGTTGAAAGCAGTTTTGGATCTGCGCTGGCGGCACCCGAGGTGAGTGCCGCTGCGATAAGGGTGTCTAGTGCTGCGTCTTTCTCAACATTTGATAGCAAAAAATAGTTTGAGTCCGCCAGTATCCAAACTACTTTAGCCGCAACTAATTTGTGCGGCGCGTGCATCAATTCAAAAATTGCATGGCCAAACACGCGCGCTTCTATTGTTGGACTCGTACTGTTTTGCACTTGCCAAGCATGACGATTTTCGAAAAACAGCGCGTGCCAAGCGTGGGCGTCAATCAAATCAAGTAACTGCGAATGCGTAGTCACAACCCATGCACCCGCTTCGTCCAGATGGGTAACCGCTTGCTGGTGCCGGGAGCGCACTTTGGTGCCGTGTTCGGCAACGCCACGCAAGTGAATGGCGTTAATCGCAAGTTTCACTTTGGGAAAACGCAGCCACATCAGCGCTGAATAGAAATCATGCAGGTTCGCGACACGGGTCGCAATCTCGCCTCGTTCCGCAATCCGTTGCTCAAAGCTGAGGCCGTCACTCAACAATTGCTTATCTTGTTCGACAAATTTCAGCGTAAAGGCGCTGTGCTGCAAAACGTTGTTGAGGGCCAAATTCAGCACCTCAAATGTTGTCCAAGATGCGCCTAAAGTTCGACGCAAGTGCTCGATTTGATCAAATGGCGCGCAGCCAAAGTTTAGCTCGGACATCATGAAACGCGAATCGACGCCGTGGCCAAACCATTAAGCGGTAGAAATTTTAGTTTCACAAGCAAAAGCGCCTTCGATTCTGTGGTGTCAACTCATGCTGCAAGTTCGCTGCATGGCGACAGAAATTCTATAACAGCAATAACTAACACCACATTACCGTGTTAATTGTCCTATGTCGCCATAAAATGCGCGTATCCGCCACTTTCACGGCTATGGTTTTAAGCGCAGCCTTTACTGGCAGTCTGCTTTGACTGCGAAACCGGAGTATACAAATGCGCTTTTCCCAATTATTTGCCGCACTCGTCCTTGCATCCATTACAAGCCTAAGCTGGGCGCAAACCGAGCTAGACACCGTTATTGATGAAGGTCCAAGCTGGACTGCCGGTGGACACTACACCGCCGAATTGGATCTGAACGCAAAAACATTAACCTTGCTGCCGCTTGTGGGCACCGATCAGGTGATTGACCTCGCAACTTTAAGCGCACCGAGTGACTTGAGCCCAGGGGTTTATATGCTGGACACGAGTGCTAACGGGATTAGTTTGATCAGCACCCACCCCGAGGGCGTCATTGCTGACGCGGTGGAGAGCCGTCAAATTGTGGCGGGCAGCGACGCCGCAAATTCCGCGCTTAATTTGAGTGTGCAAGCGTTTGCGTTACTCAGCGATGCAAATGTCGGCGCAATTTATATTCATTAAGCGTTCTAACTCAGGTTCGTTTGGGGTTAACTGTATAAGGCGAATGGTTGAACTTAAACGTCTTTTAGACAGGGCAACTGTGGCGGAATTTGCGGCCGAAGTGCCGCGCCGCTACAGAATTAATCTGAGTAAGAAAAATAATTTTGCAGCTTAACCCCATTCGCAAAGACGATCCGTAACAAGCTTTGAAGCCGCCCAATCGGGTGGTCTGATCAAAGGAAAACAAATGAACGTCAAAACTCTTAGTGCCGCCCTTGCTCTGATTGCAAGCAGCGCCGCACAAGCCGGAACCGTCGTTGACATCGAAGTTCTCGCACGTCCTGGCTATCGCTCTGCAGCCTTGCCCAGCTATTGGTTCCAAGGCCAGAATTACGTTGAAGGGCGTCAAAACCAAGAATTCCGCGTACGCCTCAGAAATAAAAGCGCTGAGCGCGTTTTAGCCGTACTCAGCGTTGATGGTGTGAACGCAATTTCTGGTGAAACTGCAGGCTTAAATCAAGCAGGCTATGTGCTAGCACCATACCAAACCCTTGACGTTGATGGCTGGCGTAAATCGAACGCGCAAACGGCCGCGTTTTATTTCACGCATATTTCTGACTCCTATGCGGCTCGCAGCGGCCGCCCTGACAACGTCGGTGTCATCGGTGCCGCAGTATTTCGCGAGATGCGTTATCAATACGAATACCCGCAATATCAGGAATATGACGAATATTCACGCGGAGATAGTGATGCTCGGGACAAATCGACTGGTGCGCCAGCGGCATCAGGACGCGCCCCTGCGGCGGGTGAAGTTGCGCGCTCCGAAAGTAAATCATACGGTCAGGCGGACTCGGCTGGCGCACCTATGGGTACTGGTCATGGCCGCCAAGAGTATCGTCCTAGCGTCAACGTCGCATTTGAACGCGAAGCAAGTGTTTTTGAAGTTTTAAACATACGATATGACAGCCGCGCCAATTTAATTGCTCAAGGCGTGATCCCACAGCGCGGGTACTATCAGCCCACCGTACCTCAAGCTTTTCCGCAGAGTGGTTTTGTGCCTGACCCCGACTACAGTATGACCAGCCCCTATCGCGGCCAGCGCCGGTAGTTAATGGCACATTAGATAGCACTGCTGCGCTCGCTAAGCGGTATTTCGCAAGCAAAAAAAACGCCGGACAAACCGGCGTTTTTTTAAAGCTCGCTTTCAACAAGCTAGCTTATGCGATTCGCTGCAATAACTCTTTTGCTTCATTCCTTTGCATGTCGGACCCTTCTCCTAACACTTCTTCCAACATACTGCGTGCCCCGTCCGGGTCGCCCATGTCCAGATAGGCGCGTGCTAAATCTAGCTTGGTACCAACAGCGTCATCGCCGATCATGAAATCGTCGGTGCCCATGTCGCCCAGATTATCAAGCGGCGCTGGAATAACATCACCTAGAGAGATGTCACCCACATTGAAGGCGGGCGCGGCTTTTGACGGGATATCCAGATCAGGCGCTTTTACCGGCGCATCGAAGCTGAAATCAAAATTGAAATCATCTTTCGGGGCTTCCACATGCGCAACTTCGGCGCGTGGTGAAAAATCGGACTTGATAGGCTCTATCACCTTCGTTGGACTATCGAGATCGAGGTCAAAACTAAAATCTGACGGTGCCTCGGCAGCAAATGGTTTAGCAACAATCGTCGCGCCAGAATTCGCGTTCGGGGTGTTGACATCGTCAAAAGCCCCCAAGTCTAGCGAGCCCAAAGGCTCATCATGGAAAGCGGGAGCGTTGTCAAAAGCAGATGCGTTGTTGTAAGCGGGCGCAGCTGAGAACGCCTGAGCAGGTGGCAAGTCCAAAGAACCCGAATTTATTGGGAACAATGCGCTGCCCGGTACAAGTTGCAGCCCCATGGTCCGTGCTTCTTGCCATTGCGGCGCTTCTTGATCAAGTACAAAACCAAACATGGTCGACGCTGCTTCCTCAAATTTCGCCGCGTCTTGACGGCTGTAATAAAGACGCAGCAAATCCAAGTGCGCCCATAAATCTTGCGGGTCAGACGATATTGCAGAACGAATACGAGCTTCATCCTCGTCGTGCAAGACGAAATCAGTCGGCGCGGTATTTGGCATGCTCGGAATGCCAAAGTTGACGTCGCTATCGCCAAACGCAGCTACCGGTTGTTTGATCTGTATCGGCTTTTTCTTGCGGCCTAAAAGTAAAGCCAATCCACCCAACAGTCCGGCACCGGCTAAGCCCCAAGTAATAGGGTTCATATACCAAGGCTTGTCAGCAACCACGGGCTCAGCAGCCGGTTCGAATGTTGGCTCAGACTCGGGCTCAGAGGCTGAACTGGTATCTTCCGTTGTTGCGATGGGTGCGGTGTCTATAGGTGTCACCGTCGTACCGTCAGCAGGGGCAGCATTTGGATCTGCTACAACTTCACCGGAAGCCACATCTGGTGCTGTTGTTGAGGTCGCGTCGGCACTGGCGTCAGTTGGCGTATCACCCCAAATATCGCCAGCATCAGTACTTGAGCCGTCGGTCGCTGCGGTATCGGTTGATGCAGTATCGGTTGACGCCGTATCCGTTGACGCCGTATCTGTTGTTGCTTTGGTTTCTGTCGGCGGCGTAACGACAGGTGGCGTTTCCACAGGCGTTGTTTTAACGGTTGTCGTCTCGACGGGTGTAGTTTCCGCCGATGTCGTAACAGCCACAGGTGCTTTCGCCGCTGCGGCGGTTAAAGCTGCCGCATTCTTGCGGGCATCTTCTAATTGCTTGGTAATCTGAGCAAGCTCTTGGTTTTTTAGCGTTACTACACGTTCGTTATCGGCTGCAAGCTTTTCCAACTCGGTTACGCGCGCGCGCAAATCACTGGCCTCGCGCTCGCGACTGACCAATTCTTCGCGCACCCGCGACGTTTCAGCAGTGGCGGCATTAAGAGCTTGACCGTTATCGCCCGATTTCGGTGGCACAAGTTCTAGCCGAGCACCATTGTTAGGCGTCGAATAATTACTTGAAGCAGAAGTACTCACGCCAGGGTCAGCCATAACCGCTGATTGTTGCGCACTCGCAGCCTGGTAGCTGCGCCACAGCGAATTTTGCTCGGCAACGGCTTTGCTGGCTTCGGCCATAGAGATCTTGTCTACGTCCGCAGCGCTCGGCATGCGCAATATCTGACCTTTCTTCAGCGCGTTGACGTTGTTTTGGTAAAAAGCTTGAGGATTCAGACGTAATATAGCCACCATCATCTGATCCAGATTTGTGCTAGCTCTGGGCTTGTTGGCGTTCGCTATAACGTAGAGCGAATCACCCGTCTTAGTGGTTACAGAGCCTGGTTCCGATGCTGGCTTGACTTCCTCCAGCGGCTTGGCCACAACTACTGGCTTTGGCTCAAGTGCCGGTTTTGGTTGTGGTTTAGTTTCCGCCATGGGTTTAGCAACTGCAGCAGTCAGCGGCTTAACTTCCGGTTTTGCTTCCACTGTCGGCTTTGCAACAGGCATCGATTCAGTGACCATAACCGGCACCGGCTCTTTTACCGGTCTAGACATGACTTGTG
>JAYTAO010000628.1:0-2384 GCA_043737435.1 Rhodanobacteraceae bacterium
CCGGACTAATAAGCCAAACCTATTTTTCTAGCGTTGCCTGAGTCAGTATTCGCGCCATCGTGGTGCTGACTCAATTTTTATATGTCGAATTTAATTTGGTTGCTGACAGTTCCTGCACTTTGGGGCATGTATGAGTTTGCGGTGGCCGCGCGCATGCTTTATCTGCTTAAGCGCGGCGCGCGCACAATTCCAGCGCCGTTTGGCTTGATCGGCGCACTGATCCGGCAAGGCCAACAGCGCCGGGAAAAATCTGAGCGCCGCCATCAACGCTTAATGCAGCTGTTGATCGCAATGCGTGCACTCGGGCGTGCCTTACCTGATGGCTTGGCCGTGCTGGACGGCGAGACTCGACTAATTTGGAGCAATTCCCAAGTCGAGGCACTACTTAGCGGCGACTTACCCGAACGCGGCGCGCGCTTGCTCTTTAGCGAGCCGCGCGCGCAACAGTGGCTGACGCTCGGCGCGTCCGACCCATTGGTGGATATTGCTAATCCAAACAATGCCGAGCTGCGCTTGAGCTTGAGAATGGTGCCATTTTTGGATAAGTACCGGCTGTTGATTGCGCGCGACGTGACCGTGGCCATGCGCCTTGCGCAAGTGCGTCGTGATTTCGTTGCTAACGTCAGCCACGAATTGCGCACGCCGCTCACGGTCATTAACGGTTATTTGGACACTTTTGAGCCAGATGAACTGCCTGAATACTCTGAGGTGCTTGAGCAAATGCGCCACCAGTCCCGGCGCATGGTGCAAATAGTCGCCGACCTATTGACGCTTGCGCGCCTAGATCACAACAGCGAGTCGCCTAGTGACGATGTGTCAATGGCGCCATTGCTGGGATATTTATTGGATGACGCAAACGGGCTAAGTCGCGGCGGGCACCAAATTTCTTTGGTGGATAGCTTGCCGATGGATTTGATTGGCGATGAAAAAGATCTGCGCAGTGCGTTCTCGAACTTAGTCAGCAATGCTGTGCGCTACACGCCCGCGGGGGGCGCGATTGTGCTGCGCTGGGCCTGGCATGCTGAAGGTGCTGTGTTTAGCGTGCAAGACTCAGGTGTAGGCATTCCAGAACAACACTTACCGCGGCTAACCGAAAGATTCTATCGGGTTTCCGCCAGCCGTTCCCGCGAAAGCGGCGGCACCGGGCTTGGCCTTGCCATTGTCAATCACGTGCTGGAATCACACCAAGGACGTTTAGAGATTGAAAGCGTTATGGGTCAGGGATCGAGCTTTAAATGCATCCTGCCGCGTGCGCGTTTGCGGTATCGGGATAGTGGGGTTTAAGGCATTTATTCGATCTCTTGACCAAAACCAAGCTACCGTGGTGGCTATCATTTAGTAGCTTCCATTTGAGAGCTGACTGCAAAAATTTTCATCCACGGCCGCAGTCAGGCCGTGCATTTACCCAAAGCGTTCCGCTTCGAAGATACCGAAGTGCGGGTTCGCAAAGTCGGCAATGCCGTTATTTTGCAGCCCATGCAATTAGATGAAACCATGCCTTGGACCTTAATCGATCCAACCGGCGACAGCCCGTTTATGCCTGATGACCTACTGTTCCGGCGACACCTTACCCCGGCTTTGCGCGGCCCGATCCGACAGCAACATGGCTAGCATCGCTTCTACGATATTGCCTTTGCCCGTCTCGCCCGCGCCACCCAGCTGTATTTGCGGCACCAGCGCCAATTTGCCCTTCTCTATCGCTTCAGCGAAACGCATTAGTACTTGGCTGTGCAACTGATACTCCGGGCCGCCGTAGGCCTGTACTTGTTTTTCCGTGGCCTCCGCATGTGCTAGGCCTAGCGCGCGGGTGCGGTCGGCGTCGGCAAAGCCGACCGCTTTGATCCGATCCGCTTCACCCTGGCCTTCGACGCGTGTGCGATCCGCACTGGCTTTTGCCGTCACTTGAATGGTCTCCGCTTCTTGGCGCGCTTGTGCGAGTTTCGCCTTGCCTTCGTTTTCCCTAATTTGGATTGATAGCACGGAGGTGGTGATGGATGCCTGTTGCTCCGCCAACGCTTGCTTTTCACGCAGGCTGCGTTCTTGGGTAGCAGCTGCTTCTTGTAATTTATAGGTCTCCACTTGTTCGACCGCGATTTGGCGGCTGCGCAATTGGATTAATATTTGCTCAATGCTGCCGTTTTTCTCATTGCCACTTTTTGGTGTGCCGATCAGCACTTCTTGCAGCTCCAAACTATAGGCGGCGAATTTCGCGCGCATCTCAGCTCCGGAGATTTCTTGAATTTCGTTACGCTCTTGTAAAAGCTCGATCAAGGTTTTGGTCTGCGCCACGTTTTTGAAATAGGCCGACACCATCGGATCCAAGGTTTGCTCAACTAAACGTTTGATATCGCCAAAGCGCTGCACCACCAAGGGCGCTTTCATGT
>JAYTAO010000629.1:0-2383 GCA_043737435.1 Rhodanobacteraceae bacterium
GGTTTTTCGGCGTCTTTGCTGCTGCCACCGCGCCACAGGCCCGATTCCAGCCATCCATAATGGCGGCGTCCAATTCGACTTCCGCATTCGCGTTCAAAACCGCGCCACGCCCGGCGTTGAATAGCTCAAAGTTTTCCAGTTCGCAAATGGCAAACTCGACCACGTCCAGTGCCGATACCCCTTGCCGCAGTTTTGCGACGGCTGCAGTAGTTATGCGTGCAAGTTCAGCGTGAAACTGCGCTTGCTTCGCAGCAGTCAAGTTAGCGCGGTCGATTACGCCAGCGCCGCCGTGTAGGGCAAATCGAATCATGTGAGCTGCCAGGTGCCAAAAGCATTGTAGAAAGGATCAGTAGGCACAAAGCGGCTTGCGGCTAATGCCAGTTGATAAAACGGCCCAGATTGTTGCGTCGCAAAACTCATGCCCGCTTCAAGTTGCGGCGCTTCGGTGATTTGATACCAGTTGAAGTTGCGCAGCAGCTCCACGGCAGGGTTTGCATCTTCATTATTGAGTGCCGCAACTGACGCATCAAAAAGCCCCAAATTGTGCATGCCACACGAATACGAGGTGCTGCCGCTGACATACACCACAAAGGCTTGGTGCGCGCTGTGCTCAGCCTGAGTACCGCAAAACTCTTGCCACTGCGCTGGCGTATGCGCCAAACCGGCAGTTTCGACTTTAATCGCTAAGCCGCCTGCGTCCAACACCGCAGAAGCCGCGCGCATCAAGGCGTTTGCGTCTGCCAAATTGAGCTCGAAGGAAATCAAATACAGCACTGAGCGGTGTCGCTCGATTTGTTTCAAAAGCGGCTCGCTCAGCTGTGGGCCAGCAGCGCGGAACGCCTGTGCCATGCGCTTATCGGCGCTTTCAAAGGTGTAGTTGAAGGCAGACTGGCTCTGCAAATCCATGAGCACGCCGGACGCCGCCAGATAGCGCCCAGCTTCAGCCATCGCAGCGGCAAACGCGCTGTGATCCGGCCAAGGTCCTGGAATACACAGCACCGACTTCGCGCGTGCAATGCTGGTTTGGACGGGCACGGTGATATCGGCGGTCATTGCGGAAACACCATAACCACCGCGTGTGCGGCAATGCCCTCGGCACGCCCAATTGCGTCGAGCTTTTCATTGGTCGTTGCTTTCACGCTGACTTCGGTGATCGCAACGCCTAAATCCGCCGCCAACCGCTCGCGCATAAGCGCCAAATGCGGCGCCAACTTTGGCCGTTCAGCAACCACAGAAATATCGGCATTACCGACGGTGTAGCCACGCTCAGCCACCAAACGCACGCATTCGCGCAGCAAAATTCGGCTATCTGCGCCCCGCCATTTGGCATCATCCGGTGGAAAATAATGGCCAATATCGCCTAAGGCTAAAGCGCCTAGTAGCGCATCGCACAGCGCATGAATTGCGACATCGCCATCGGAATGCGCAACGATGCTGCTGTCATTAGCGATGCGCACCCCGCCCAAGGTGACATAGTTATCGCGGCCATTCACAGAAGGACTGAGCGCGTGAATGTCATAGCCCATGCCGATACGCGGCAGCAATTTTGATTTTTCAGTTACTGATTTGGCGCTCATACTGATAAACCTAGATAGAAAGCCGCAAGCGCCAGATCGTCTGCGACCGTGATTTTGAGATTAGATGCCCGGCCCATGACTAATTTGGGCGTTAAGCCGGACTGCTCCATCGCCTGGGATTCGTCCGTCGCGCTCGGAAACTGCGCAATTGCGCGCGCCAGCGGCCCTAACCGAAATACCTGGGGCGTTTGCGCTGCCCAAACTTCACTGCGATCTAGTGTTTCCAGCACCCGCAAACCCGTATCGCTACGTTTGACGGTATCGCGCACCGGCATGGCAAGCACGGCACCCACAGCGTCACTGATTGCAGCCGCTAGCACTGCGTCTAAATCGCCGGAACGCAAACAGGGGCGCGCGGCATCGTGCACTGCGACTAAGGTTTTGGCCGCAACGCCCATTTGTAACAGCATGGCAAGCGCACTCTGCACCGACTCCGCGCGAGTCTGGCCGCCGGTGCAAACGCAGATCGGTTTGCCGTTAAGCTCAGCAAGTTTAGACCAGTAAGTGTCGTTGGCATCCAGCGCCAGCATCACCCCCGCAATTTTCGGATGCGCGCAAAGCACCGCAAGGCTATGTTCTAAAACGGTTTTGTTGCCGATACGCAGATATTGCTTGGGATACTGTTTAGGCGTTTTTGCACCAGCGCCAGTAACACCAACGCCAGTAACACCAGCGCCAGTAAACCGCGAACCCACTCCCGCCGCAGGAACAACCGCCCAAATACCTTCCGATATGCTCAAATCAGTGCGCGGCTTGCGCCAACTGCTTGGCGTCTGCGCCGTTGGAAGGAGGAAAATCGATTAAAT
>JAYTAO010000630.1:0-6000 GCA_043737435.1 Rhodanobacteraceae bacterium
CTGACTTCGAGGGGGTTTTTCATGTGCCAAGGCTAATCCAACGCAGGCTATAAAGCGCAATGGCGAAAGTCACTGATTTTTAGCGCATGCGCTCACGCAAAAGCACGGTGCATTCAGCGGCTGACATGGGCCGCGCATAAAGGAAACCTTGCGCTTGCGCGCAGCCCAAAGAGAGCAACAAGCTTTGCTGCGTCAGCGTTTCCACACCCTCGGCAATAACGGTCAGGCCTAGCGTTTGACCCAGCGCGATGATCGAATGGGTGATCGCGGTATCGTCGCTGTCTTCGCCCAAATCCCGCACAAAAGTTTTGTCAATTTTGAGCTTATCGATCGGCAAGCGCTTCAAATAGGCGAGCGAGGAATAACCAGTACCAAAATCATCAATCGCAATTTGAATGCCCAACTCCGAGATTTGGTTCAGCGTGGCAATCGATTGCTCCGGGTTTGCCATCACTAAGGACTCGGTTAATTCTAGCGTGAGCCGCTGCCCGGGCAGCTCATAAAGCGCCAATAGTGTGGTCAATTCGGTAACCAAATTGCCGCGATTGAGCTGCAGAATGGACAAATTTACCGACACGTAGAGGTTCGGCATGCCGCCAGAATCCCACGCTTTTAACTGCGCCAACGCCTCGTTAAGCACCCAGCGCCCAACGGTTACGATCATGCCGTTGTCTTCCATAATCGCGATAAAGGCATCTGGGCCGATCAGCCCGTGCTGCGGGTGGCGCCAACGCAGTAACGCCTCCACTCCCAAGGGTTTCGCCGTTTTCATATCGACGGCGACTTGGTAATACACCTCAAATTGCTCCCGCTCCAACGCACGGCGTAACAAGATCTCGGTCTCCGCGCGTTCAATCGCCACCGAACTTTGCTCGCTTTCATAGATTCGAATCGTGTTGCGGCCCGAGCTTTTCGCCGCATACATCGCCAAATCCGCGCATTTAAGCAGCTCATCCGGGCGTTCCGAATGATCCGGGAATACTGCCAAACCGATGCTCGGGCTAACCACAACGTCGGTGCCAGCCAAATTAAACGGCTCAGCAAAGCGTTCCAGTACCCGTTGCGCTGCAATCATTGCGCCGTCGAAAGTGACAATTTCCTCAACCAGCAGCACAAACTCATCCCCAGCTAGGCGCGCGACGGTATCAATTTCCCGCACCGCAAGCCGCATTCGATCCGCAACACCCCGCAGCAATTCATCGCCCGCCGCATGGCCTAGGCTGTCATTAATTTGCTTAAAGCGATCCAAATCTAGGAACAAAACCGCAACCCGATGTTCATGGCGTTTCGCGCGCGCAAACGCACGCGCCATGCGAGTGAGTAATTTGGTGCGATTCGGCAAGCCAGTCAACGCGTCAAAATTTGCCAGGAAACGCAACTCTTCTTCGGCGCGTTTACGGTCAGTGATATCACTCATCACCGCAACTCGAATCGGTGCCGCACCCTGTTTGGCTTCGATGCGAGTAAATTCTATGCTGACCAAAATGTCGCTGCCATCTTTGCGCCGCTGCCACATTTCGCCCTTCCAGCGGCCGTCTTTACGCACCATTTCTTGGATAATTTGATATTGCACCGCGTCGTGGCGCGGCGATTCCAGCAGGGCGACACTGCGTCCGAGCACGTCCGCCTCGTAATAACCGGTCATTTGCTCAAAAGCGGTGTTGACTTTGATCAACTTGCCATCTTCGCGACTGACCGCGACGGCTTCACCCATGCGCTCAATCACGCGACTGGATATTTCCAGCTCAAGTGCAGCTGCGCGCACACTGTCCATATTGCGCGCGGTGCCCGCAATTTGACGGGGCAGGCCGTTGGCATCCCGACGCACCACCCGCCCGCGCGCCAAAAGCCATGTCCATTCGCCATCGGATCTCTTGATTCGATGTTCGGAACTCAACTCATCCGTTTCGCCCAGCAAGACGCGATTGATTTCAGTCAAAAGCGCTTCTATATCATCTGGATGTACTTGCGTCATCAAGTACTCGGCACCATCAAATTCACCGTCCATACCCGGCCCAAGCACTAACTCGGTTTCGGCTCGGCGCATCGTATGACGCCAAGTCGAGGTATCCACGCCAAACGTGACTATTTTTCGCGCTACGATTTTTGCGGCCGTTGTGCCCGCCGCAGCGTCCTTCAAACTTGGCGCGAGCTCGCCATTGCCATCCACAGAATAGTCCCAATACAAATCCCGACTGCCCCATAAACTCAAACGCAAACGATCTTCACGCTCTTTCAAGTCGTCGACAAAACCCTGCTCGCGCTCAAGCGCGCGCCGCCGTAACCAATAGAAGAACCACGCCAATGCCGAAAACACAACGGCATAGGCGAAATACGCCGATGCACTGCGCCACCAAGGCGGTAGCACAGTCAGAGTCAGCTCCAATTGCGCCGGGTTCCAAAGGCCATCACGATTACTGCCACGCGCCAAAAAGCGATAAATTCCCGGCGCCAAATTGGTGTAACTCGCTTGCCCTAAGCCGCGTTCGGTCACCCAGTTTTCATCGAACCCGTCCAATTTGTAAGCGACCCCGTTGCGCAACGGTGCGCGAAAATCTAGCGCTGCGAACTCGATATTGACGGTGCGATCGGAATAAGCCAGCGTGTAACGGCCATCCGCACTGAGTGGCCTGAAACGCCCGCCAATACGGACGTTCAGCAAACGCACCGGCGCTAAAAAATTTGAATCTTTGATGGTTTCTGGACGAAAGACATTCGTGCCCGCCACGCCTCCGAAAGCCAATCGGCCGTCCTCAAATTTGGCACACGCGCCGCCGTTAAACTCTAAATCCTGTAGGCCGTCTTGCAACTCGAAGCTGTGCCACACGCCACGTGCCGGGTAAAAACTCACCAACCCCATATTGCCGCTCAGCCACAGCTGAGCTAGCTTGTCTTCTTGCAAACAATAGACCGTGGGATTGGGCAAACCGTCCCGAATGGTGAAACGGGAAAACTTCGCCAGCCAGCGCTCTGGCTCTGTTGTACTGGGTTCGAGCTGGTCTAAGCGTGCGATGCCCGAATGCGTGCCAATCCAAAGGCTGCCGTCGCGTCGTTCCATGATCGTGCGGATCAAATTGCTGGGTAAGGATCTGGAGTTCGCTTTGGTACCCTTGTCACGCGCATCATTTTCAGAAAAAAACTGCTGCCAGCGGGTTTGCCCCGGTGCCCGCATTGCCAGACCATTTAGGGTTCCAGCCCAAACGCGACCAAGCTTGTCTTCATACAAACTCAAAATCATCGCCGCTGGCATCTGATCTGCGCCTACCGGATAAAATTCCGTCACCCGCCGCGAAGCGTCCAAATGAATTAATCCCGCATCGTGCGTGCCAAGCCAAATACCGCCGTCGCGCGCCAGATACAAACTGCGAAACTGCTGATTTTGTTGTTCGCCGCTCAATAGCGGCGCTACGTTCACCGCATCTGCAGGTGCTAAAGTTTTGTCGGCAGACTGCTGGACTTTCAATGCAAATGCGCCGCGCGAGCTGGCAACGATTAGCTCGCCTTCCGAGTTGCATCCCAGCGCATTGATTCGCAACGGAACCCCCGGGGTGATTGCGCCTTGCGGCGTTTTAGCGCCGATCAAAGCGGCAAAATCAAAACTCGTTTCGGAGCTCAAATCGACGTTTCCGGAGCCACGCCTAAACAAACCACCGGCTTCCGTGCCAATCCACAGCGTTTCACCTTGCGTGCAAAGCGCGCGCACGCTGTTACCAGCCGCATCGAGACTCGTGTCTTTTTGCGCCGATCTACGCAGCAAGCGAAACGGCGCGCCAGCGGTATCGGTCAAAGCCACGCCTCGGGTGCGCGTGCCGACCCAAAGTTGCCCGGAACTGTCAATCATTAATGCCGAAATAGCGCTGTCGGGTAAGCTGCCGGGAATGGTGGAATCGACTTGAAAATCCACACGTTGACCGCTTACTAAGTCCAACCGCTGCAAACCATAGCCATCAATGGCGACCCAAAATGCACCGTCCGGGGCTTGCACGACGGCACGCAAGTTTTTCGCGGCATCAACCCAGCGCTTTATCGCAACCCGCTCGGGTGAAATCTCAAATAAACCAGCGGAGGTGGCGATTAAAATGCGATTTGCAGAATCAACGCTAAACTGGCGCACCTCGCCCATTTCACTGGATGGCATCGCGTCAAAAACGCCCGCACGCAATCGGTACACACCGCTTAGGCGCGTGCCAACCCACAGCACGCCCTGCAAGTCAATGTCCAGTGCGGTGACGGCGTCATCCGGCGGTAGGCTCAGCATGGTGCGCAAGGGCTTTCCGGGCCGCGCTAATACCAAGCCGGTCCGGGTGCCAATCCAAACGCCGACGCCTTGGATATAACGCAAGGCCGTTATTCGCCGATCCCCGACCATTTCGATACGCTGCAATACAGTCCCAGTGTCCGCATCCACCCGCGCCGCACCGGCACCATCAGTGCCGATCCAAATGCCGCCCAATTCGTCTTCATCAATGGCGGTAATTAAGCTATCCGGCACCGAATTCGGCCGTGCCGGATCATTTTGGAATACCTTAAACCGATAGCCGTCATAACGATGCAAGCCACCCTGGGTGCCGATCCAGACAAAACCACGGCGATCCTGATGCATCGCGTTGACGGTATTTTGCACCAAGCCATCACTGCTTGAGATTGAGCGAAACATAAAGCTGCGCTCAATTGCATAGGCATGCAAGATTGCGCACAGCAGCCAAGACGAAGCAAAGGCGATCAGCGCGGCTTGAAGCGTTTTTTTTCTAAGATTAGGCACAACCGTAGAATAGAATACGGCTTGGGCGCGTGCATCAGTTTTTCTACAAGCATTTGTTCTCAGGCGCATTTGTTTGGGGCCAAACAAATCTCCGGCATAAGTTGTTTTGCTGAACCTTTAGGCAAAAAGTGCTTAAACCCGGCCCTGGGAAAGTCCCGTGCGTTCAACTTCGCGACTTAAAAAAGCGGTTGCCGCCTCCGCCGACAGCGGCTTTGCAATAAAGTATCCCTGAATTTCACTGCAGCCTTGCGCATCTAAATATTCCAGCTGGGCTTTGGTTTCAACGCCTTCAGCGACCGTTTCCAGCTTCAGTACCCGCGCCATCGCCAAAATCATGTCAATGATCGCGGCATCGTCAGCGTTAATTCCTAGATCGCGAATAAAAGCCTTATCAATTTTCAGCTTTTGAATGGGTAAGCGGCGCAAATAGCTCAAACTGGAATAACCGGTACCAAAGTCATCAATTGCAATAGTAATCCCCTGCGCCCGAAACTCTTTTAACATTTCGATCGAGTGCTCCGGGTCGGCCATGATCACGCTTTCGGTCAACTCCAGTTCGAGCAAATCACCTGCCAATTCATAGCGTTTAAGCAAAGCTGGAATCAAGCTGTGCAAGTCACCGCGCAAGAGTTGTATTGGTGAAATATTGACGGCGATGCTGATATCAAAGCCGGCCCAGCGCCAGCGTTGCAGTTGGGAAAGCGCTTCATTAAGCACCCATTCGCCCACCGGCGCGATTAGTCCAGTTTGTTCCAGGATTGGGATGAAGCGATCCGGCAGCACGCTGCCAAACTGCTTGTTATTCCAGCGCAGCAACGCTTCGAAGCGTTTAATTCGTTTTGCTGTTAAACAAAGCACGGGCTGAAAATGTAGCGAAAACTCATCGCGCTCTAACGCCCGACGTAATGCAGTTTCTAAACCTATGCGTTCGCGCGCAGCCGCCTCATCATTGCCGCTTGATAGATGCACACTATCGCCACCCATCGCTTTGATCACCTGCATGGCGCCAACGGCGGCGCGCAGCAACTGATCGGCTTGTTCGCCGTGCAATGGCGAAACCGCCAGCCCCATACTTGCGGTAACCGCGACTTCTGTGCTGATCACTTGCAGCGGTTCGGTTAACGCGCGTTTGATGCGGCCAGAGATCTCCAGACCTTCGTCCGTGTGCGCAAGGCCATCAAGCATGACCACAAATTCATCCCCACCAAAACGCGCGACCGAATCCAGCTCACGAATGT
>JAYTAO010000631.1:0-2377 GCA_043737435.1 Rhodanobacteraceae bacterium
GGTAAAGCTGAGTCCAGCGCGCGGCAACTTCTTCCGGCGACCAGGAATTCGCGGTCGATGGGCTCATGTGCACGACGATGTGCAGGTGGTTGCTCATAAACGCCCAAGCGTGCACGCCGCAAGCAAAAATTTGGCCGAGTTCGAAAACACGGGCTTCAACCCACGATTTTCTGTGCTCAAAGCTTTTGCCGAGGTAATTGTCCAAACCGCACAGCCAAGAACGACGCACGCAGCGGTTGACGCAGTGAAACGTTCCGGCCTGTGTTGGATCGACGAGTTGGCTGCGCGGCTGAGTCATGGGCTCAGTTTGGGCCTGCTGGCATTGCGAGAGCATCAGATTCGGAGCAATCTTGGGTCAGATTTATCTCAGGGGTGGGTGTCCAGGCTTTGGGCGACTATTGGTTCCAGTGGAATACGGTGCACTCCGCCAGCCATTATCAGGTTTGTGAATACGACGTCGCAGGCGGCGTCGCCAACGCCTGCAGAACCTTCACCGCACTAAATTCCAGCGCACAAAAATATCGCCACGCAATCAACGATCAGTTGTCGACTTATTTTTATGACGTTGCCGCCTGCAGCGCCAGCGCATGCAGTGCCAAAGCACGAGGACAGCCGTTTTTAACAGCCAAAATGCCGGCGGCCCAAACCCGCTGATATTTTCATGTAAGCAATAGAAAACTAAACCAAACGATGCAACGGGCCGCGCGCTCACAACAAAAGCTCGTGTTAGCTTACCCAAAAAATGTACTCAATCAATTTTATCCCGTCATTTCAAGCTTTTGCTCCTTTTCGGCGGCTTTTGCTGGTGCTAAGCTAATTTTTTGGGGAGATATCGACCGTGCGAACTTTTTTAGTTTGTTCTTTGGCCTTGGCCACTAGCCAAGCGTTTGCCGCTGCGACTTTCGAACTCAGTCGCGCGGAATTGCAAAGCATGACGCAATCGGCAAAAGGCGCCACGTTGGAGATTGCGGCGTTGCCGGTGACTAGCCAAAGTGCCGCAAAAGTGCGCTTAAAGCGCATTGAAATTTATGCGCCAAGCACGCGAATATATCGCGTCGATAGCGCTGGCAAGCACGAAATCGCGAGGAGCGATTGGGCGTGGTTTATCGCTGATTCCAACGTGCCTGATGCCCCGCTGCTCAGTCTAGGCGTAGCGCCCGATGGCAGCCGCGCGGTGGGAACGCTGATCACAGCCGACGGCACCTTTGATTTGCAAGGCGAAGCAAAGTCGGGCGATTTGACAATTCGACTGCTTGAGGCGGATCGACTTGCACCTGAAGGTAAGGCGTTAACTACCTCCTGCGGTGGCGCATTACCTGGATCGGGTTTAGATCCGCTCGGAGTTTCCTTTGACGCGCCAACTGTCAGCGCTAGCAAAACCAGCGTAAGCCCAAATGCCGCAAGCCGCCAGGCGGTGATTGCAGTGGATACCGATAATGAATTGCTGAGCTTGAAATTTGCTGGTAACACTACCAACGCCACAAACTATTTGGCTGCCTTATTCGCAGCAATGAACGTGATTTATGAGCGTGATGTTGATTTAACCTTGACCCAAGGCACTACTTTTCTGCGCACCGCGCCCGACCCTTTCGACAACCTTGATACCATGGCGACGATTCCGCAGCTGACTGAATTTGGCAACTACTGGCAGGCGAATCAAGCCGGGACTCCGCGTGTGCTGTCGATGCTGGTTTCTGGAAAGTCGAGCAGCAATTTTTCGTCCTCTGGCATCGCCTGGTTATTGTCTAGTGGAGTTTATTGCAATCAACGCAATGGCAACGGCGGCGCGTACAGTGTCAGCCAAGTGTTTAAATTTGCTGGCAGTACTGCAAGTAACGACGTGCAAGTAATCGCGCACGAACTGGGCCACAACTTTGGCCTTAACCATACGCACTGCACCTCCTTAACTGGCACCCAGCCTACCGGCACTAATACGATTGACCAGTGCTTTACCGGAGAATCGTCCATTGGCTGTTTTGCCGGGCCTCAAAGTTGTCCAGCGAACGCAAGCGGCCGTACATTGATGAGCTACTGCCACTTGACCTCGCCCGGCCTCGGCGGGGTCGCCTGCGGTGGCGTGACGCTGGCGTTTCATCCAACCCAGATCACCACCTTACTGGCGCGCATCACTACCAATTTGCCCAGCTGTATCACTCCGGTTACCTCAAATGAAAACCTGTTTAAGAATGGTTTTGAAAATCCGTAGTGCTAACGAGATTTTGAAAATTTGACCTGGTCGCTTTAGCTATGTCGGCCGAATTTAACAATAGATTGCGCTGCATTTATAGCTGACCAAAGTCTGCAATTTCATGCTGCGCGAGCTTTTTTCGGCTCGCGCAGCATCACTGGACATCGCGGTAGGAACCTGCCTTACGGC
>JAYTAO010000632.1:0-5985 GCA_043737435.1 Rhodanobacteraceae bacterium
AGCCGAACTGGGCGGCAGCACCGCCTCGGAAACACCGGCTGCCGTTGGGTCAAACAATGCGCCTAAATGATGTTTGCCCGGCAATACGCCCAAACCAAATGCGGCTGCGAAACTTTCGATTTGCGCGACTGGCCCCATCACCGAAAAAACGCAGCCGGCCTCGATCAGTTCGTCCATCGGCGGCGCTAGCCGTGTGTCTTCACCGCGTTTGAGCGCCAAAAATAGCGGCGCTGCGGGCAATTGTTCGGCTTCGCCTAAGCTTAGACCGACCACATGGCTGTCAGGGTAGACGCGAAGCTCTACCAATTGCCCGGTGATGCCATACAAATGCTCGAAATACGCTTCTGTGGTGCGCGGTGTGACCGATTCCACCGCATCTTCCACGGGCAGCTTTTTCAACCCGAAAAAGTAGAAATACAGCAGGCCGCACACCAACAGCGCCGCACCAATCGGAAACACCGAAAATAGCTTGAAAGGCGCAAGCACCTGCGCGCCTTGGGGCAAATTCTTATTCGTGCTCTCGATCAAATCACCCAGCAAAATCATCGGCGAGTTGCCGATCATGGTCATCGTGCCACCCAGCACAATACAGGTTGCCATCGGCAGCAATAAATGCCCTAAGGGAAAACCGGTGCGCGCAGCGATACGGCTGGCGACCGGCAAAAACAGCGCCATCACCGCCGGGTTTTGCATGAAGCCGGAAACGCTGCCGGAAACCGCTGAGAGCGCCAATACCAAACGCCGTTCGGTGTCCCCGGCGAGCCGCAAAATAAAATCTGCCGCGCGCCCCATCAAGCCGGTGTGCTCCATGCCCGCGCTTAAAATCATTACTGCCATGATCGACATCACCGCGTTCGAGGCGAAGCCAGAAAACAGCTGTGTCAGGGGCACCAAACCGGTTAAGCCCAACACCACCAGCAGCAGCATCGCGGCAAGATCCACGCTGACCCATTCGGTCACGAACAAACACACGGTTAGCGCCAACACGCACAGCACTAGCAACATATCCAAGTTCAGTACGATGCTGGTGTCCAAAGGCCAATTCGATTGTTGGTGAGCGTAGAAGTGTAGCCCGGCTTTAACGAATCTGCAGGGAATTGCATTGCATTGAATTGACTATCACTGTACGCGGCGCAGTTGCCGCAGAGCTGCTACCGTTCGGCTTTCGATGCAAATCTTGCACAGGCGTGCACCAATATGAATGGGCAAATTCAGCGCGGCAGTTTAGTAATTGTTAGTTTAGGCATGACTTTAGGTTCGCACCTGACGCCGCTTTGTCGCAGCTACATTATCGAGGCGGATGTGGTCTTCGCAGGTGTTTCCGATGGCATCGTTGAGCTTTGGTTAAAGGAAATGCACCCCGATGTGCGCAGCCTGCAGCCGCACTACGTCGAGGGGCGTTCGCGGCTGATTGGCTATCGGGCCATGGTTGAGGCGATGCTGGTGGAAGTGCGCGCCGGAAAAAATGTCTGCGGCGCTTTCTATGGGCATGCGGGCGTGTTTGCACTGCCGCCGCATCGCGCTATTGAAATTGCCCGCAGTGAGGGTTTCCGCGCGCATATGCAGCCCGGCGTTTCTGCACAAGACTGCCTCTACGCCGATTTGGGGATCGACCCCGGGCGCGTGGGCTGCCAGCATTACGAAGCCAGTCAGTTGATGTTTTATCAACGCATCATCGACACCAGCGCGTATTTGGTGCTCTGGCAAGCCGGTATCGCCGGGGATCGTTCACTCGCACGCTTTTCTACGCCAAGCAGCTATCGCGCGCTATTGCTGGAGCTGCTAACAAAAGACTATCCATTGGATCATCCGGTCATCATTTATCGCGCCGCCACGTTGCCCATCGCCGCACCGCGCATTGAGCACATTACCCTGGCTGAGCTGGCGTCGGCGCGCATTGAACTGCCGGATACGCTGGTGTTGGCACCGGCGCGGCCGATGCTGCGCAATGAAGCCATGCTGCGGCGCTTAGCCGAGTTGGATCAAGCAGCGCTGGATCGAGCAGCGCTGGATCAAGTAGCGCAACAATCCGTCACACCGTGAATCTAACGACCGAGCGCCTGCAAATTCGCACGATCACGGAGGCGGATCGTCCGCTTTACTGCGAAATTTATTGCGACCCGGCCGCGATGCAATTTGTGGCGCCCGCCTACGCGCTTGCCAAAGCCGAGCGCTGCTTTAGCCATGCATGGAAGCAATCACAGAAAAGTGAGCAAAATCTGTGCCTTATGAGCGTCGCTTGGCGTCGCTGTGGCAGCAAAATTGGCATTTGTGGGTTCCAGCGCTTGGCACAGCATGGCAAGGTATTTGAGCCTGGATTTATGCTGTTGCCCAACGTTCTGGGAAAAGGCGTAGGCACGGAGTTGGTTCGGGCGCTGTGCCAAGAGTTATTTTGTCAAACAGCAGCAACAGAAATTTGGTTACAGTATCAGGCGGATAACGTCGCCGCAGATCGTTTAGTGAAGCGCCTGGGATTCACGGTTGAATATCAGGCGGATGCTAACTCGAACTCAGCCACACCCACGGGCCGAGTGATTCTTCGGCGTTGACGTGAATTCGCAACCCACCACAAGGAGCCACCAATGTCAGAGATAATTCAGGTATTGCAACAAATCGGTCAATCTGCGCGCCTGCAGTCGTCGAAAGTAGAGCTCAATGCCTACATTCAAGCCACGGGGATTCCTGAGGAAATCAAAAGCGCCATACTTGCCGGTGCACACAGCACGCTCAATGTGTTGTTGAGTGGTAATACAACGGTGATCTGCGGTTTGCTTACACCCGATGAAGACGAAGGTGAAGGCAAGACGCCGCCGAATGACGATGAAATTAAGCTGGCTGCATAAAACTCGCCTTGCGATAAACAAGTGACTGGTATTTTTAAATCAGTGTTGCTGGCTGCAACCGTGTTGCGTTGCGGCCAGTATTTCACGCCCTCTTTCATTCGCACTGCATTTCTATTGCTGTCGCTATCGCTTGGCATTTGCGGACAAGCCTTGGCGCAATCCAAGAGCAGTGCACTATTGCATGAAGCCGATGTGGTACGCAGCGCAAACCCTGCCAAATTTGCTGAGCTGCTGGAGCGGGCGCAAGCACAAGAGCAGAGCTTTTCGGTAGCGGAAAAGGAACTTTTTAATTACTTGCAGGCATGGAAAACCGCTTACACCGGGCATTCAACCGAAGCAATCGTTTTGTTTAAGAGGACAATCGCAACCGCTACCGATTTAAATCTTGCGTTGCGCGCGCGCGCTAGCTTGCTGAATGTCCTACTCATCGCTAAGCGGCCAGAAGAAGCTTTTTTAGAGCTCGCGCCGATGCAGGATTTATTGCCCAAAGCCACCGACGCCCAGGCCATAGATCAAGGACTGATGACCGCCGCACTGATGCACATATTGGTGGCACAGTATGACCTCGGAATTGCATATACAGACCGCGTGATGAAAAGTTCGCACGATCCCGCAACGCTCTGTAAAGCTGGGCAAGTCAAAGTTGATGCCCTGTATCGCTCCAAACAATTGCCCGCCAGCATTGAGTTCGTACAGCAAGTGCTCAACCAGTGCGAAACGGCGGGCGAGGCGATCTTTGCCAATTTTGTACGTATCTCCCTGGCGCGCTCCCTGCTAGATTCCGGTGATGCAAAGGCTGCGATGTCGCTACTGCAAGCGCATCGGGAAGCGGCGCTCGCAACCCGCTACCCGCGCCTTATTTCTGACTACCAAGCCGCCACCGCGTTAGTGTTATTGCAGCTCAACCGGCTCACTGAAGCGCGCGACGCCGCCGGTATGGCGGTACGTGAATCCACCAAAGACGAATATTCAGAGCCTTTGGTCAACGCCTATCGGGTGCTCTATCAAGTGGCCAGCAAATTGCAGGATCTTGCCGCCGCACTGCATTTTCATGAGCTGTATGCGGCTGCCGACAAAGGTTATCTGACCGAATTTAGTGCGCGGCAAATGGCGTTTCAATTGGTAATGCAGCAAACGCAGTCGGCAAAAACTGAGAACGAAGCCTTGAATAAGCAAAACAAGGTGCTGCAACTGCAAGATCAGCTCAAAGGTAAAACCGTCGAAGCGTTTCGACTGTACCTGGCGCTGCTGTTGCTGAGTATGGCTTTCGTGGCATTTTGGGCCTACAAAACCAAACGCTTGCAAATGCACTTCATGAAACTTTCCCGTTTGGATAGTTTGACCGGCTTAAGCAATCGGCCATATCTGATCGAAACGGGCATGCAATTACTGGAAAAAGCGCAAAAGCAAAATTCCTATGTCGCCCTGGTGATCATGGATTTAGATCACTTCAAACAAGTCAACGATCTGCACGGCCATGCGGTGGGCGATGTGGTGTTAAAAAATGCTGTGCAGGCGGTGTTAGAACATTTGGGGCCGAAAGATATCTTCGGCAGATTAGGCGGCGAGGAATTCGGCATTGTGCTAGTCGAAACCAACCTAGATGCGTGCATTGCGCTCACTGACCGCTGTCGCGCCTCGGTCGCTATGGTGCGTACCCAAGTCAAAGGCAACCCGCTGCAAGTGACCGCAAGTTTCGGTATCGCCAGCAGCACCGATTCTGGCTATCTCTGGCGCGATCTGGTGACCCAAGCGGATGTGGCACTTTATCGCGCTAAACACCAAGGGCGAAATTGTGTGGTGCATGTGGCGGTGGCTAAACCCGAAGCCAGTAATGATACGCAGGCAGAGAGCGCGCAAATGCAGGATGGCTCGTTGGCTTCGGATTGTGCTTAGCTGAAAACTCCCCATGACGAAGCGTTCTAGCCTTCACATGGGTTTGCATCGCACGCAGATCTAAACTTTTCTAGACGCAACATTGCCGCTTGTGCTAGCCTATATTTCAACAATCGTTGAATCGTTGAATCGTTGAATCGTTGAATCGTTGAATCGTTGAATCATTGAATAATGGAAATTGACCTCGCCGTACGGCAACTGGCCGCGTTAGCGCAACAGACGCGTTTGGCAATCTTTAAACAATTGGTGGTTGCAGGCGCGGACGGAATTAGCGCCGGCGCATTGGCGATGCGCGCTTTAATCGCGCCGAACGCGCTGTCATTTCATGCTAAAGAACTACGGCATGCCGGGCTCATTCGTAGCGATATCCGCGGCCGTAATGTGATTTATTTCGCCGAACTGGACGCGATGAACGCGCTAGTGGCGTATTTGCTTGAGAACTGCTGCGTAGGATTTGATGGACAAGCGTCGGCGGCTGCATTGGCTTGCGCCAAAGTCAGCGTCTGTTGCGCACCGGCGGTTAAGCCATCGGCTCGAAAGCGCAAGCCGGCTTCCCCGGTTCTGAAAACTTCCAAAATGCAAACACTCAAATGAACGTCCTTTTTCTTTGCACCGGTAATTCCGCGCGCAGCATTATCGCCGAGGCGCTGTTGGCCACACTCGGTAAAAAGCAGTTCCAAAGTTTCTCAGCTGGCAGCCATCCAAGCGGTAAGGTGCAGCCGTTTGCTGCCGAAATTGCGCTGGAGTTGGGTTATCCGGCGGATAAATTGCGCAGCAAATCGCAGCACGAATTTGCAAGCGGGCCAGTCGACATTGATTTGGTCGTGACGGTGTGTGGCAATGCCAATGAACACGCCTGCCCATACTTTCCAGGTGCACCGCTGCGCGCGCACTGGGGCGTGGATGATCCCGTGCTGGTGCAAGGCGACGAAGCCACTCGGCGCGCCGCCTATCGCTTGGCTTACGCGGTTTTGCGCCGCCGCATTGAGGCGCTGATTGCACTGCCACTGGCGCAGATGAGTGCGGCTGAGCAGCAAGCCGCGCTCAATCAAATCGGCGAGCTCAGCTGATGCGCGCGGCAAATTTCAGCCGGGCATGCTTCGCCGAAGCCTTGGGTTCGTGTTTGTTAGCAGCGATTGTAATTGGCTCGGGCATCATGGGCGCAAGCCTGAGTGGCGGCAATATCGCGGTTGCGCTGTTAGGCAATACGCTGGCAACCGCTGCCGGATTGATCGTGCTTATTTTA
>JAYTAO010000633.1:0-5972 GCA_043737435.1 Rhodanobacteraceae bacterium
GCTCGGTGTGTTTAAGTAATCTAAAGCGCCACTTTAGAATACTCAAATCGCCGCCGCTATTTTCCTCTAATCTTTGGTAGCACCGGAGCCCGTGGTTCCAACGCTTTCGGTGCGCTAACGGTAAATTTTACTTCCGAGCTTGCTGCCCCCATTTGGAAATGCACGATGTAGTTGCCCGGTTGAATGTACTGCGGCCAGCCGAATTTTTTCGCCTGTGCGTAGGGCGTTTCTTTGGCATTGATCATGCCCGAGGCGTCCGGTTTGAGATCACCTTTTTCGCGCCGCATTTTGATATCCGCCGCCTCCAACTCCAGCGCCTTATCAGCGTCGACCAATAAATCCCAGCTAAGTTGATTTAGCCCGGCACGGGCATCAAAACTGCGCTCGGCTAACGGCTTACCTGCAGCAGTATTGATCGTGACGCGGCCTTTTCCCGGCAATTTTGCATAAAAATTAAGCGCTTGTGTCGGCTTGTCCTCAATATGGCCGAACCATTGCGAAGGTGCCGCCTTCCAGCTGCGCGAAAACTTGATCTCGTCGATATAAAAGCCACTAATGTCGGCGGCGCGCACCGCCTCGGTCAGCTCTTGCACTGGCAGCGCATCCAAAACCCAGATGCTGCGGCCATGCGTGCCGACAATTATTTCGCGATCACGTGGGTGCACTTGCAAATCATGCACCGGCACGTTAGGTAAGCCTTGACCCAAAACCTGCCAATTTTTGCCGCGATCAAGGGAGGCATAAACGCCACGATCCGTGCCGACATACAGCACGTTCGAATTCTGTGGATCCTCGCGCACCACATTTACCGGCACGCCGGGTAATCCCGCACCAATATCGCGCCAGCTGCGGCCTAAATCTTCCGTCACATACAGCATCGCGCGCTGATCGTCGCTGCGATAGCTGTTCAGTGCCGCGTAGGCGCGAAAACGGGCGCTTTTGCTAGGCTCGATGCCGGTGATCCAAGCATCGGGCAGGCTCTTACCCACGTCACGCCAGCTCACGCCACTATCGGCACTGACCCACAGTTGGCCATCGTCGGTGCCCGCCCACAGCAAACCGAATTGCTGCGGCGACTCCGCGATTGCGGTGATCGTGGCGTAGGGCACATTGCCGCGCTGCTTGGCCCGAGTCAGATCGCCGCTAATGGGCTCAAAGGTTTTGCCCTTATCCAATGAGCGAAACAGTTTATTTCCGCCCATGTAAAGAACGTCGCTGTTAAACTTGCTCAAGCGTATCGGCGTTTGCCAGTTGAAGCGGTACAGCGGTTGCGCCATCGGCGCACGCGGGCGTACTTCAGCACCGCCGGAATAGTTGTAATTACCAAACTGATAACCGGTGTAGATAGAGTTATCGCGCGGATCCACTTGAACCTGCATGCCATCGCCGCCGCCAACCATCGTCCAGGCTGCCAAATCATCCGGCTTTGCGCGGCTTGAGCCTTTTACCGTGCCGTTATCTTGCAATCCACTGTAAATGTTGTAGGGCTCCGCCATATCAAACGCGATGGCATAACTTTGCCCCACGGCCTGACGATCAAAGCGGCTCCAATGCACGCCGTCGTCGTAGCTAATATCAGCGCCGCCATCGTTGCCGTTTAAGATGCGGTTGGGAAAATTCGGGTCAATTTTCCACACATGGTGGTCAACGTGCACTTCGGGGTTGTTTAAGCGCCCGGAAAAGGTTTTACCGCCATCATCGCTAATCGCCAGCGGCATGCCTAACAGAGTGACCTGCTCGGCGTTGTCCGGTGCAACGGCCAACATTGAAAAATAATAGCCGTAGGTATAAGTCAAGTCACGAATCGGCTCGGCATGGCGCTTTTCCCACGCCGCACCGGCGTTTTCAGAACGGTAAAGTTCTAGCCCGCTGATGTCGCTGTTAAATAGCGATGCATCTCCATCCAGCAGCTTGGCCCGCAGCTGATCCATGGTGATCGCATCGGATTTAATGGCATCAACCAGCTTTGCGGCGTCCAAATCGGTGGGAAAATCGCTGCCTTGCAAAAACTGCTCAATTTGCTCTGGGTCTTGCGCTAAAAAATCCGCTTTGCTCATGGTTTTCAAACGCGCTGGCGATAGCGGTTGATCTCCTAAACTACGTTGCGACTCTGGCATAGGCGCGTGTTGATCAACGCTGGCATAAATCCAATCGGGCTTGGCGGCGCTGACCGCTAAGCCGATCCGGCCGACGCCCGCAGCACTGGGAAAAGCTTTTAATTTTTGAAACGTCAGGCCGCCATCCATGCTTTTATAGACCGCCGAACCCATGCCCGATTCGCGAAAATTCCAGGGACTGCGCTGCTTATCCCAAGTTGCAGCATAGACGACATCAGGATTCGTGGGATGAAACAACAGCTCAGTCGCGCCACTCCAACCATTGTCAGTTTTTAAAGTCTGCTTCCACGTCGTGCCAGCGTCCTCGCTGACAAAAACCCCGCGCATACCGCCTTGTGAATAAAGCGGCCCCTGCACCGCCACTAAAATGCGTTTGGAATTACGCGGGTCAATCAAAATGCGCGCGATCCGATCCGCACCCAATAAGCCTTTAGATTCAAAGCTTTTGCCGCCGTCGGTGCTGCGAAATACCCCTAAACCAGGATAGGACGATCGCGAAGCGTTAGGCTCGCCCGTGCCGACCCAAAGCGTTTCCGGCGCCTTTGAATCCACCGCGATGTCGCCGGAAATCATCGTTGGCAGGCCATCACTAAGCGGAACAAAACTCTGTCCGTTGTTGCTTGTTTTCCAAACGCCGCCCGAGGCAAAGGCGACATAGAAGCTAAAGGGTTGATTGGGCACCGATTCAATATCAACAACACGGCCGCCCTGAATCGAGGGGCCAATGGAGCGCCACGGCAGCGCTGTTAATTCGCTCGCTTTGGTCATCGCTTGTTGACGTTCCCACGCCGCCCAGCGGGCTTGCGGGGCGGTGCGCTCGCCAAACGCGGGTTGTGCCGATACCAGCGTAGCGAGCGCGAGCGCAATGGAGATCGTCAAGTTCAGTGTACGCATAGTGCGGACGCCAGTAATTTAGGAAGGCCAGAACCTTAAAACTTTAACCACTCAGGCGGCAAGTGCGCTCGGCGTTAAATATTGCGTTGGTGGCAGATGCATTGGTGTTTTTACTCAGTCGCTATTGCTAACGCGCAAGTGCTAATGGCTAAGTCCTAGGGCATTAGTCTATCGTCGGCTGGCGCAATGCCGCTCCAGCAAACAGCAGATAATCCAAGCCCTGCCAACGGTAGCGCTGCAAATCCACGCGCTTATCCGCCGTTATGCCCTCTTTGCGCAGCTGTTCAAGCTGACCATCGACCGCGCAACTGCCATTCGCGCGCAGCACGCGCCACCAAGGCAGCACGGGTTTTGCCGTGTCGCCTCCCGGCGAAACTTCTTTTGCCGCCTCTGCGCCTGAGTCACGCAGCACCCGTACCACTAGGCGAGCACCTCTGGGAATACCTGCTAATTCGGCCACTTGCCCGTAACTGGCGACTTGGCCGAATGGAATTTCGCGAATCAACGCGATAATTTTTTTCTTGCGCTCGCTAAAGCTGGGTACCATCGCTTCAGTAGCCGAACTTTTAAGGTTCGGGTAAATTTTCGGTTTGAGGGTTCGAGTCATGCAAAATTTTGAAGATATCCGCTCTTGGGCTGCAGCAAAGTACCAGCTTAAAGACAATGAACCTTTTTTGCTGAGCTTTGATGTCGCCATTATTGGAGAAGGCCGTCGGCAGGGCATGTATATCGCTGAGCTCGATTGCGAAGACGGCACCAAAATCGCGCGCGTTTCCACGCCGATATCCCGCACCGCACGAGTGAACTCGGAGCGCTGTTTGCGTTTTAATTGGGCGCAGCGCGTGGGTTATTTGGCTTACGGCGAACTAGACAATCAAGAATGGCTGCATCTGTGCGAAAACCGGCCTTACCCAGGTTTAAGTGCGCGAGAGTTGGATCGCATCATGCTTGAGCTAGCACCCTTGGCGGACAAATTGGAGCGCGCTTTTACCGGCAGTGATCACGTATGAAAGCTAATCTCGGATGTGTTTGCGCCACGCTTGCGCTGATTAGCGCCACTCCGATCTGGGCCGAGGCTGCTGGCATTATTGCCAGCGAGCAATCACGGCGGGAATTTTTCGCGAGTATTAAAGACGACGAACCCGCACTGCCACGCGGTTTGAGTGTTGAGGAAAAGCTGTACTGGCGCTTGCCGAGTGTGTTGGCGCTGGCGCTGGCACCGCCGCCCCAACCGGTGCGTGCGCCTGCCGAATATGAGGCGAACGACGGTTTGTTGATGCGCTGGGGCAGTTTTAATAGCGTGATTACCGAGATCGCGCTTGCAGTCACGACCAGCGGTGGCTATCACGGCGCGCCTGCGCCGAAAGTGTTTTTAGTGGTAAGTACTGCCGGCCAACAAAGCTCAGCGAACACGACTTTGGCGGCGGCAGGTGTTGCGATGGATCGGGTACAATTTGTTATTGCGCCCAGCAACAGCGTTTGGATGCGCGATTACGGCCCGCGCTTTGTCAATAGCGCCGGTATTCGTGGCCTTATTGATCACGTCTACAACCGGCCTAGGCCTTTAGACGATGCCATCCCTGCGGCGCTCAGCGGCACCTTTGAAGCGCCTACTTATCCCCTGCCGCTCATTCATGGCGGCGGCAATTTTCATTTGTTCGACGACGCGCAGGCCTACATGACCCAGCTGGTCGAAAATGAAAATTCCGGCGTCAGTGCCGAGCAAATCAAAACTTACTATCGTGATTATCAGGGTTTAGAGCTCACCATTACGCCGGTATTTCCGGCAAGTTTTGATGCGACTGGACACATCGATATGTGGATGCTGCCGGCGGCAACTAAGCGCGTGATTATTAGTGAATACCCGACTACGGGCGGTGTTTACAGCGTGCCACGTCAAATTACGGAAGACACAGCGACACTGATGGCAGGCCGTGGCTATCAAGTGTTACGCACGCCGGGCTGGCAAGGCAGCAACGGCGCGCATTACACCTATGCCAATTCCGTCGTCATGAACGCCAAAGTGCTGATGTGCCGATTCACCGGCGAAGACGCACGCAACGCCCAAGCCTTGGCCGTTTTTCAACAAGCGTTTCCGACGCGCGAGATCGTCACGATTGATTGCAGCACGATCATTGCTTCTGCCGGTGCAATACACTGCATCGTGATGCATGTGAGTACCGCGTTGATTGCGATGACCGGCTTTGAAGATTAACTAGGCGATAAAATCTAGACGTTTGAAGATACTGGCCAGGAAAAACTCTGGCTTGGAAGGTCACTTTCTCACAATGATACTGACTGCTAATGAAATTGGCCTTTAATTAAACTGGGTGATGCAAATCTTACAAGTCAAAGTAAAGCCGAACGCCCGAGTCAGCGCCTTCACCGCGCAGCTGGACGGCAGTTGGCTTGCTGAAGTCAAAGCGCTGCCGGTGGCTGGCAAAGCTAACGGCGAATTGATTACTTTGATTGCGCAGCACTTTGGCGTTGCCAAGACCAAGATTGCGGTCAAATCTGGAGCTAGCGGGCGGCATAAATTGATCACAGTGGATGCCTAGGAATAACGCGGATGAGCAGCGATAAAGGCAAAACGCAAGCGGTAAAAGTTTTTATTTCGTTAGAGCATTTGTGCGGCTATTACCCGGATCGAATCGCGCAAAATTTAGTTTTAGATCCGATCGCCGACGATCAAAAGCAGCTTTACGACGCTGCCATTACCCGTGGCTTTAGACGTGGCGGCGGGCACATTTATCGTCCGCACTGCGCGCAATGCGGTGCCTGCGTTGCCAGCCGAATCGATGTGTGGAAATTCAACCCTAGCCGGGCACAGCGGCGCTGCCTGAAGCTCAACGCAGATTTGCAGCTAGAGCGCCGTCCCGCTGCGTACACCGAGGAATACTTTGCGCTATATCAGCGCTACCTGGCTGGCCGCCACGCCGGTGGCGGAATGGACGAACCGAG
>JAYTAO010000634.1:0-5964 GCA_043737435.1 Rhodanobacteraceae bacterium
TCCATGTTGTGCTATTTCCAGGGGATCAATCTAGCCCTGATGCGATGTTTCCAAACAACGCATTTTCCAGTGCCGAATTACAAAATCCGGAAGCCAAAAACACGCAGGCTAAGCACTTCGACCCAAGCAGCCGGGGCCGCTATTTCACTGGCGTCATGCGTCATCCTAGTCGCCAGCGCGAGACCGAACGGCATGACTTGCACCATTTTTTTAGCGCAGTTTTAGGCTATCAGTATCTGGATTTTAGTGCCGCAATGGCACCTGGAGAAACCGCAGAACTCACCGGTAGTTTAGTCATTGATCGCGCCCGCAACATTGGCTTTTGCGGGTTGAGTCAACGCTGTAGCGCCGCGGGCGCACGCGCAATGCACGAGGCGTTTGGCCTCAACAAAACTTATATTTTCGAACTTGCGGCAGGTGAATATCACACGAATGTCGTGCTGAGCGCGCTGGGCGGCAAAGGCATCGTGATTGCGCGCTCGGGTTTTGCCGATGCTACCGATGCGGATTTGATCGCAGCGCTTTATCCAGATCACTGCGTGGATTTAAGCGCCGAGGAAAAGAATAATTTTGCGGCAAACTGCATCGCGCTGCGCGCCGATCAGCTGTGGATGAGTGCGCGCGCGGCAGCAAGTTTGCAGGCCACAACGCGGCGCCGCATAGAAAGCTTGGGCCTAAAAATTTACTCGACTGATTTGTCTGAGCTGGAAAAAGCAGGCGGCAGTTTGCGCTGCATGATTGGTGAGATTTATTGAGCTTTGCCAAGCTAACCGCAAATTTCAGAAATAGCCGCAACCAGCGCTTTCAGCGGCGCAGGATCCGTTAAATAGTCGTCCAGACCCTCGGTTAGTGCGGCGCGATAGGCCTTGCGCGCATCCCGATGCAGCAGAAAGTTCGCCGCCGTTTCGGCAACGGCCTCAACTGCGACACTGCAATTGCCAAGTCCAAGCGCTGTCAACATCGCCGAGCTTTGCCGGCCACGCATGAATTCACCCGGCGCTGTCACCAGGGGCAAACCCATGATTAGCGCATCCAAGGTGGTATTGCCGCCACTAAACGCAAAGCTATCGAGGGCGACATCGCAGGCCCCGGCAATTTGCAAAAAGCGCGCGCGATCAGTCATCGGGTGCCAATGCAGTCGCTCCGGATTCAAATCATGCGCATCAAAGGTCGTTTCCAGACGCATTTTGATCGCATCATTGACGCCATTATAAAAAGTATCAAAGAGCACGAACTGCGCGGTCGGCGCTGCATGCGCTAGCGCCACCATGCGCAAATCATTATCAGGCAACAGTTTGAACGGCGATTGCGCGATCAACACCCGTCCACCCAAGGGCAAACCGAGTTCAGTGGCGGTTCTAGGCGAAGGTGGCTCCGGCTTTAAATAACGCGTCCCCAAGCCAGGTAACAAAATCTGGCGTTCGCTGTAATGCAGCGAAGAATTTTCTGGCTCCATCTGCGCACAGCTAAAAAAGCCATTGATGCTCGGCAAACCGGTGGTGACTGGGTGCCCCCAAGCACACAGTTGCACCCGGGCAAGCGCCAAACTCGCCAAAGTTAAGGTGCGCCCATCCATCCCCAATTCCGGATAAATCAGCACATCTAAACCACGCCCAGCAATCGTTTCTGCGATTTGCTCCAGGGTTCCGTTGAGCACCGCTCCGGTATCACAGGCCGCAATTAAGCGCTCGGTGAGCGCATCACTCTCCGGGCCAAGTTGATACAGCTCCACCGCAAAACCCGCGGCTTTTAGTGCAGTGATCCAACTGGCAAAATAGCTCCCCACTGTGCAGGTGCGCCAAAAACTCGAAAGCAGCCCGATCCGCTTGGCAACCACCGGCGCGCGCACGGGCTGAAAACGCGCGCTATGACGACAAAGCCAACTGCCATAGCGGCTTTGTAGCTCAAGATCATTCTGACCTTGGTAAGCCAGCAAAAAATTCGCGTGCGCCAAATCCCCCAAGCGCAACGGTGCGGGGGCCTGCTCAAGCCGCTTGAGTGCTAGCGCATATTCGGCACGCGCCTCGGCAAGATGGGTGTTGTCACGATAGACCTGCGGTAGGCACAGTGCACGCAAGCTATGCGCTACACCTTCATCAAGCTGCGCAATCGCGGCAGCGGCCCGATCATCATTATCTAAATCTAGGCGTCGGCTATGCATGAGACGCGCATGGGCGCGTAATGCTTTCAATTCCGCGTCATAAGGAGTTTGTTTCAAAGCGCGCTCAAAGAACGCCAGCGCATCGGTCGTATTTTTTAAATCCACGCACGCCGAACCGGCGTTAACCAGGGCATCCATGTGCTGCGAATCCAGCTCCAAAGCGACATGCGCGGCGTGTAAAGCGGCTGCCGCATCTCCAGCTTTAAGCTTTTTTGCCGCCAAATTTGCATGCGCTTGAACGTAAGCGCGCAGCACGCCTGGATGCTCCGGCGCCAGCAGCCGCGCCTCACTTAAGGCGCTGACTGCCGCGTCCATGTCGTTATCCGCAATCGCCGCGTTCGCGCGCGTGAGAATGTTTTGTAAATCGTGTAAGGCTATTGTTGACATGCCCAGAGTATCGCATGCCTAGCTGGCTCCGCTTGCGGACACGCAAGACAAGGTTCCGCCTGCGAATACGGCAAACACGCCTGGCCCAAGCGGCGACTCACACAAGCATTTGCCTAGCCGTCGCGCTCTTTCAACCACTTCGAAATCGCCGGTGGCACTTCGCGCTGGGCTCGGCCACTGACGTAAATCCCTATATGCCCGCCGGTAAAGGCCAACTGGGTGTAGTCCTTGGTCCCGATCAAGCCTTGAAGCGGTTTGGATGCACTCGGCGGCACTAAATGATCTTGTTCGGCGAAAATATTCAGCACGGGTACTTTGATGTTTTTCAAACTAACGGCGCGGCCGTCAATTTCCAAACCGCCGTTAACAAATTTATTTGCTTGATAGAAGTTTTTGATGAATTGACGAAACGCTTCCCCGGCTTGGTCTGGACTATCAAAAATCCACTTTTCCATGCGCAGAAAGTTTTCTAACTCGGTTTTATTATCCAAAATGTCGACCAAACCCACATATTTTTGCGAATTCAAGCGATAGGGTTTTAGCGACAAATAACATTGATTCATCAAATCCGCCGGCACATTTCCCAAAGTATCGACGAACAAATCTATGTCCATAGCCTGAGTCCAATGGCTGAGCATATTGTCCGGCGTATGGAAATCAACCGGCGTAACCATCGTGATCAAGTTCTTGATCTTTCCCGGGTTCAACGCGGTATAGCAAAGACTAAACACGCCGCCTTGGCAAATACCGAGCAAGTTGATCGCGGGCAATTTGTGGCGTTTTGCAACCAAGTCAACGCAGCGGCTCAAGTAGCCATTAATGTAATCATCCAGCGTTAAATAGCGATCAGAACGATCCGGATAACCCCAGTCGATCAAATAAACCTCATGCCCCATGGCCTGCAGATTGCGCACAATAGAACGATCTGCCTGCAAATCCACCATGTACGGGCGGTTCACTAGCGCATAGCAAATTAACAGCGGCGTTTTTACCGTTACTTTGTGCTCTGACTTAAAACGGTAAAGCACCAGCTTGTCTTCTTTATAGATTGCTTCTTTATCGGTGCAGCCATAGTGCACGTCATCAAGTTGGCCCAAGGTTTTCAGGCCTGCAACCAATTTCTCATTGAACTTAAGCGCTTCATTGAGCGCTTTTTCTGGCGTAATTTTGAAAGGCGTCATCTGTTTACTCCCTTATTTTTTACGCAGTTGCGCGCTTGATTTAGATCCAACGGACTTCACTGCTGGAATGCTTGGCGTTTTCACAGCAGACTTTTTGACAGCCACGGCTTTCGCTGCACTGAGCAAATGACTGCTCGGCGATTTGATCGTTTTAGGGGCAGTTAGAGATGGTTTTGCTACTGCTTTCACGACCTCGGCTTTAACTGCCGCTTCAGGCTTAACGCTCGCAGGCTTTGCCACGCGGTTTGCTTTAAGTTCGGCAATCTCAGCTTTAAGCTCGCTCAATTCCGCACGCAGAGTACGACGTGTTTCTGCCAGCTTTTGGTGCACGCCTTCCAATTCAGATCGTGTTGGCATACCGATTTCACCGGTCGCTAGCTCGATCTGTTTTTGTACGTTGGCCCGCACCCGCATTTGCGCATCGACCAATTGCCCGTAAGCGGTTTGATATTCTTTCGTCAGCGCAACTTCGGCAAAAGATTCTTCCAACGCGTCTATCCACAGGTCGTAAACCGCTTTCAGCGAATCCAACTGGCGGCCATGCTCATTGCGTTCCTCAAGCTTGCCCTGCATGCGCTCAATCGCCATTTGTATGGACTTCATTTGCAACGCTTGATAGACCTGCATCGCTTGCATGTAACTGCCAAAGTGCTTGACCAAGGCTTGCTTACGTTCTTGACTTTCACGGTTGGAGCCAAACGCTGGAATGTTGAGAAAATTCTCAAAGCTCAATGTTTTCGCATCGAAGCCAGGAAAATTCGGCATCGAAAAATTCGGCGTCGCGCCAAAGCCGGCAGTATTAGCAAACCCGGACATTCCGGGCATGGACATCGCAGCAAAGTTCATGCCGGGAATTTTCACGCCTGGCAAATTAGAAAACGGATTATTTTTGGCAAGCTCGGCAAGCATTTGTTGCCCAAGGGCGGCGAAGTCGATGGCGCTACCGGCTTGATTACCCGTCGCTGCGGACTGATACATTTTTTCCAACATGCTGACAAAGCCTTTGCCTTGACTTAAAATTTGGTCGAACACGCCTTCATGCGCGTTGTTATTGCCACCGTAAAGTTTGGCAAATTGCTCCATCCCTTCTGACCAGCTCGGGCCTTTGCCCGAGGATGCATTAGCACCCATAAATTTCTCGCCGAGCTCACTGAGCCCTTTCAAATATTGTTCTGCGCCCGATTGCATTGCGCCCAAGAATTCGTTTTGCATACATCCTCCCGAAAGTAGCGTCATGGTAACTGTCATTTATGCTGCAGCGCAACATAACGCGGCATTGTGCGTTATGTCAGATTTATAGCGAAACTCGTAGCGTGATTAACGCGCGAGCGGTGGCGCGATAATCCAACTGCGCGCATCGCTCGTTGTCATTAAAACTTCATACAGCTCGTGCAACTGCAATGGCACTCGCGCACTTTTCCCGTTTGCGTCAGGGGCGCTGGCACAACCCAAATTCTGCCGGATATCTTTGCTAATCCCAGCGACTTCGATTTGCCAATGCAGTTCCGATTGGCCCATGCTTAAGGTGGGGCAATTCGCACTACTGCTGTAATCGCTTTGCAGTGCTGCAATGTTTGCTGCGCGGATACTTGCTTTCAACTCTGCAAACTTTTTCGCAGACAGTGTGCTACCGCGCCCGCCTTGAATCACAACATGACGCTTACCAAAAAAGGCGACGGTGCCGTTTTCATCAACGCTCAAGGAATATTCCGGGCAAACCCCGTTGCATGGTCCGACGGTCAGGCTAATTCGTTGAAAATTAAACGGCTCTGGCGCCTCTACACAGGCACTAATTAGCAAGCAAGTAAGCGCTAAAACATAGCAGGGTCGTTTCACTGATTAACACCATGCGGCTGGATGTAGCCGGTTTTTATGCCAATACCAATCAAAACAATCAGCGCTAATGACAAGCCAATACGCCAAGTTAACGCCTTTACTGTGCGCGTGCTCGCACCCTTGTCAGAAATCATGTAATAACAGCCCGCACCTAAGTTATAAACAATTAGCAATAAGAAACCGATGATGACCAGCCTTTGCATAACCAACACTCACAAGATGCTTTCGCGATGTCGGTTATCTTACCTTCTAAACCCTGAGTACGCCGCGTTACTGCCCAATCCGTGAAGCCCAGCCCAACATTTTTAAAATTCTTTTACCGTCCGCACTTTGCAAGTTTTTGTTTGCTCGCGTTGGCTTTAGTTTTTTTTATTTCGCTCGGCAACTGGCAGTTGGCGC
>JAYTAO010000635.1:0-14418 GCA_043737435.1 Rhodanobacteraceae bacterium
TAGGCGACAGTGCCAAAGTTGAAGTGCTGCGCAACGGCAAAACCCAATTCTTGACCGTGAAAGTGGGCAAATTAAAAGAAGACCGTGTTGCGTCGAACACACCAGCCCCACGTAAAGATGAAAGTGCCCTAGATTTGGTGGTTGCCGATTTGAGTGAGGCTCAGCGCAATCAATTGGGCATCAAACAAGGCGGTGCGTTGGTGACTCAAGTTAAACCCGGCCCAGCAGCTGAGGCCGGTGTGCGTGAAGGGGATGTGGTGCTAGAGGTTAATCGCGCGAAAATTACCGATGCGCAAAGCTTCGGCGCATTGGTTAATAAGCAAGCTAAAGATGAGTCCACCTTGCTGCTGATTCGACGCGATGGAGGCTCGATCTTTTTGGTTGTTGAACCGGCCTAAGTGATCGAATCTGAATAATTCAAATCTATTTCGAAATGCTAGCGGTAGGCTGCAGCTTTGTTGGTACTCCGGCAAAGCTGCAGCCTTCAATTAAAGAATGACAAAAATAAGCAGAGCGACTATTTTTTCATAGCCTCCAGCGCGTAGTCGTCAATCCAAACCGAAAAAGTTCCGGTTTCACTGAGCCAACGGCTGGCCAATTTTTCCGAGCCGGTGACGAAGCTACCGTAATAAGCAGCCGCACCGGCCACCAACAAAAACGGCGTTTCATTGCGCGAGCCCACGACCGAGACGTCGTTCGTGCCGAAGGCCTGAGTATCCGGACGCAATACGATGTAACGCGCTTTGGCATCGCTTGCGTTGATGAACTCAGTCAAGGTGTAGCTGGCTCCGCGTTTAACAAAACGCGAAAAGGGCACGGTTCGAATGAATTTGTATTCGCCGTCCAGTAAATCCATTGCTGCGGCAAACGCACCGGATTGCCGGATATTGAGCGTCATGTGCAGCTCACTGGGGACTTTGCCATCCAACTCAAATAACGCCACTGGAATCGGTTCGCCCTTAGTTTTTAAGCACTTTGCGATCTCTTCAAATGCAAATTGACTCAGTTTTTTTACTGGCGCTTTGCCTTCGATAGTGCGCGTTACCGGCCGCGCGCCAAGTTCCGAAAGCTCGGCATTGCACGCTTGCTGGTCAAGCGTAATTCGCGCGGCGGCGGTGAACTGACGCTGCGCGCAGCCCGAAAACAAAGCCAGCGCACTAAAAATCAATGCAAGTCTGATCATTGCACGTCTCCAAATTGCTCTGCCAAGGCCTTAGCGCTCGCCTCTACCGCAACTTTCAAACCCTCAATTGAAGCTTGATCAGCTGCTTTTAAATCTTTGAAATTCGGGTAACTATATTGCGGCGCAGGTTCAATGATGATCGCAGTCACTGTGCTGTTGACGTTGTGATGCAAAAGCTGATCTTGCATCAACACGGTTTTGCCGTCGGCGCTTACCAAGCGTACGCCCATGTTCAAAGTCGGGCGATAGGGTTGTGATTTACCGCTGCCGGCCGCGGCATAACCGACAAAGGTTACGCCGAGATCGAGCTGAGCATCACTTTCAGTAATGCTGCCGTAGCGCTTACGCAGCATCCAGCCATCGCGTTTGGAGGCGGTGCTCTTTTCCGTCAACGGCGTAGGCCAAACTAAGGTGTAGCCGCGCTGCGCCATATCTTTGGTGAAGGCGGTTTTAAACAATTCAAACTGATCAAAACCTGCGGCTTGCGCCATTTTCTGCAGTTGCGTTTCCTTACCGTTACGATCCGCCTCGCCTATCAGCGCACCAATCAGGCCGAAGTTACTCGCGGCATTATTAAATATGAAAAGCCGCACATTGGCCTGCGGCATCGGCAACACCTGGATGGTTTTCACTTGGGCGTTGACGCTGCGGTTAAAAGATTGTTGCTTCATGCCAGCACAACCGCTAAGGATGGCAGTGGCAAGAATCACAGAGGCAAAAACTGAGCTAAGGCGGGTAAAACGCATGGGTATTCCTGGGTTTTGGGGGGGTAGACAAATTTTTAAAAATAACTGCTTCTAACATTGAGTCGTAATTTCGGAACAAATTCCATCAAATTAACTGCAATTGACACGAATTTTCCTAAATTACCCTAGGATCTAACAAAATGGATCAGCGTTCAAACACCGACGTTACTCAACTTATTGCTGACTGGCGCGCAGGCAGCGCTAGCGCACTAAATAGACTGCTGCCCATGCTCTACAACGAGCTGCGGCAATTGGCTGCCAGCCATCTGCGCGGCAGCGGTGATCGAACCTTACAGCCTACAGCGCTGGTCAATGAAATGATGTTGCGTTTACTGGACGCCAGTAGCCTGCATATTTCTGATCGCAAGCATTTTTTTACCACCGCAGCTAAATTGATGCGGCAAATTTTGTGTGACGCCGCACGCGCCAAAGCCCGCGATAAACGCGGCGGTGACTGGCAGCGCGCTGAACTGAGCGACGCCCAGCACATCAGTCACGATATGGATACCGCCTCACCGGCGCTGCATGAAGCGCTGGCGCAGTTAGAGCTACTTGATCCCCGGATGGCACAAATTGTTGAGCTACGCTATTTCGGTGGGCTAGAAGTTAGCGAAGTCGCCAGCCTGCTGGAATTGGACGAGCGCACGGTGTATCGGGATTGGGCAATGGCGAGGGCTTGGTTGAAGCATCGCTTGGAGCTTTGAGTTTCAGACTAGAAGCGGCCTCAACATATCAATTTGCATCGCACCCAACTCGGCCATAAATCACGCGTATATATTGAACAAGCTTACGCAGCGTGCGGCAATACTTCGCGCTCGATCTTCGACCAGGAAGCCAGTTGCGCGGTCTTCAAGTCGTAGCTTGTTTGCAGATTTAGCCAAAACTGCGGCGTGGAATTGAAAAACCGCGCCAACCGCAATGCGGTATCCGGCGAGATCCCGCGCTTTTCGCGAACAATATCATTGATGCGCGGCGCGGCAATGCGCAACGCAACTGCCAGCGCGTGTGCAGACAAACCCAGTGGCTTCATGAATTCTTCGCGAAGAATTTCGCCTGGGTGAATGGCTCGCATCTTGTTCATCTTTCTTGCCTCAATGGTAGTCAACAATTTCAACATTTTCAGGGCCGTTTATGCTCCAGCAAAAACAACTTTGTTGTTGATTTGATTGCTGAGGCAAACAAAATCGCCACTGGTCATTAATGCGAATGCTGTGCTGTCCTTTCCGATTGCTTTTCAGCGCTTCGAGACGATTCGCCGATGGCGCGAACAAGTCCCTCAGTTCCAATGCATCATCCAGCATTTGCAATTTGCGGGTCGCAACAATGTCGATATTGGCGAATCGCCGGACACGTTTGCCGTCGTAAAGCGCCTGTGCATCACTGCATTTTAATGAACGAATCCCACGGATACTGTAATAATGCGCAGCGTTAAATTACAAACGTTTGATTCGTGGCGGGGTCGGCACCAGATTCATAAAGCGCTGATTAAAAATTATTCACGTGCAGCAACAATACCTTTGAATCCGGACTAAAAGTTAGCTCAACGTCACAGTGCCCAGGCGCAATGCACACGGATGAGTAATGCGTATCCGCCGAGTAAATACGAAAACCGCTCGAATTTGTAATACCCGGCACTCCGGCTAAACGTTGCGCGATATCAGCGTGTGAGTACCACGCTTCGCTTACCTCAAGTAAGGAAAAATCAATGGCTGGCTCGATCAATTCCGGCCCCCAACCCAATACCGGCGCAGGCAACGTCTGTTGCAGCTCAATTTCCCAATCTGCACTTGGGTCTATCCCCGGTAAGTCATAGTCGGAACAGCGCACGATAAAGTTGGAGTCACTGCCCAGTTGCTCTAAGACTTTGTCGCGCACAGCGTCAAGTTCAAATTTTTTCGCAATCCCGCCATAGCTAAGCAAGGCAAACGGAAAAAGTGCAAACACCAGCAGCATAAGAAAAACGGCGCGCCAAGTATTCAGACTATACATCCACAGAAATGCGCCGATAAAGCCGAGGATCGTCAGCAACATCAGTAACATTTCTAATTCGACAGGCAACTGGTCAATAAATGCGATGTACAACGGCGGCGCAAGCACTCCGAACACGGTTAAGCATTGAAACAGCCTCAGCCACTTGCTGGGCCGCGCGCGCGGGCGAACCTCTTGCACCTAAACCAAGCCCTTATCCATCAAATTATTTTCAAGCAAATGCCGCGTGTGCTGATAGCCAATTTCTATCGCCCGATCAAAGCTCTGCCAGTCCAATAACTCCAATTGATCCACCGGCGGTTTAATCATGCAATCGCAGTGTTTGCGATTGTTATCCGCGGTGCTGGCCGAGTTGACCATGCCCGAACGCAGTAAAATTTGTAAGATCGAAGGGCGCGGCCGCACGCCGCGAAACCAATCGCGCATCATCTTCCAAACCGGTGGTAAATCAGCTTCATCCACTTGCGTTTTGATCGCGTAATTGCCAGCGATATCAACCGCGATCACGCGGCCATAAAGCCCACGCCGCATCACATCTACGGGCAAATTATTGATTACGCCGCCATCCACTAACACCTCGCCGTCATGAAACACCGGCGGCAAAATGCCGGGAATGGCGATGCTGGCGCGCAAGGCCCGCCAAAGTGGGCCTTCGCGGTGTTCTTTCAGAATGCCGCGCGTTAAATTGGTGCTCACGCAGTAATATGGCAACGGCAGATCTTCAATCAGCGTCTCCCCATATTGTTGTTTTAGCCGCGCTGTGACTTTGCGCCCGGCCACGAGTGCGACAAAGGGAATGGTGTAATCGCGCAAGGGGTTGGTTTCAACAAAACTGGCGTGATAGCGTTGATATAACTCCTCGTCGCTCCACTGGAGCGCAACACCAGCGGCGACGATAGCGCCAATGCTGGTGCCGCCCACGGCGTCAATTTGTAAGCCATTTTCACGCAAGGCGCGCACTACGCCCAAATGCGCAAAGCCGCGCGCACCGCCACCGCCAAGCACGATTCCAGTCGCGTTTCCGGTCAAGAATCTGGCAATACGCGCAGTATCTTCACTGCAACCCACGTGATGAATCAGCGCACTTGGGCGACTGGTGCGCCAAGCGCTGGCTTGGCCTGCCAGTATTTGCCGCTCGTGTAGCAAAATCAGGCGCTCACGTTTTAATAGATCACGCGGTAGCGGACTAATTTGCGCCAGAACTGGCAACTCGTTCGGCGCAATGACGTGCAAAATTTCATCCGCCTGCCGTCGGCAAAGTTCAAACCACGAACCGGAATTTGTCTCAGCCAGATAAAGCACAAAGCGATGGCGTTGCTCAAGGGCGTGGAAGTAACCACTCGATTCAGTCGCAGCTTGCGCATGCGTGATTAACGCCACGCCGCCAAAACGCATCAGTGCTTGGCTCAGCGTATTCGCAAACGCCGCCATATTGGCACCCTGCCCGGCTGGCACGATGGCAAACGTGCGGCCCTGCCGATCACGTTTGCGCCCGCCGGCTTGCGAAGCTTCCAGGCGTTGGAACGCAACGCGCGCAATTTGCAGCATCGCGCTGGGCTCGCTGGCCATCAGTGCTTCAAAGTCGCTGCGCTTAAAACGCAGCACTTCGCAATCCCGGATCGCACGCACGGTGGCGGTGCGTGGCTTGCCGGACAGCATTGCCATCTCGCCCACGGTTTCCCCGGCCAACACTTGCCCGACCCATTTAGGCTCCGCTCCCACTGGCTGCTCGGCCGGGGTATGCAGCACCGCAAGTGCGCCACTGAGTAAAATATAAAGCGCGTCAGCGGTTTCGTTTTGCTGAAACAAATCGGTGCCAGAGGCAATCCACTGCACTTCTAGACGCTCGGAAATGATCGCAAGCGCAGTCTCGTCTAGCCCTGAAAACAGGCTTAAGCTGCGAAGATCAAGTTCGCCAAAGCGGGGGTCGTGGGTCATCTTGGTTGCAATACTATCGAATTACTTCTAGGGTTGCCCGGCGTGCGGGCGAAAGATTGCAGCTAGACTTATGATTTGGTGCCCGCCCGCCATAGGCCTACAGCGATGAACTATTACTGGTCCATACTTGATATTACGCCGACGAACGATGTCAAAGCGATCAAGCGCGCCTATGCAACGCAGCTTAAAGCGCATCGCCCAGAAGATAACGCGGAACACTTTCAGCGCCTGCGCGAGGCCTATGAATGGGCCTGCAAAATCGGTGTGCACCAGTTTCAGTCATGGACAGATGAGGAGGATAAGGATGTTCATGACGATGTTGGTTACGAAGCTAATTATGACGTTGGCGGCGTTATTTGTGTCGAAGGCGGCGCTGAATTCACCGATGTAAAAATTAGGACTCAGCAGATCATTCGCGATGCCGAACTTACTCTTGCGCAATCCCTGCCCGAGCTAGATTTAATTTTGCCCAGCGTTCCAACGCACTTTCCGATGACGTTCGAGCCGCCGCCATCACCAAGCTTCCCAGCGCATTCGCCGCATCCGCCCGCTTTGGCGGACGTGCCTGAGACGGATTCATTCCCCGCCGTCCCTATGCTGAAGGCAAGCGCGCCCTTGGCAGCAGAGGGGGATATTGCGTATGCACTGAACAGCGACTTTTCCGGCCGCGGTATGCGCTTGATGGCGCAATTTATCGCCGCGTTCTGGGCGCAATCGCATCAGTTCAAAACCATTCCCGAAATTCAATTTTGGCTGCAGGCCCAAGCCGAATTTGAATCCCTGCAGCTAAGACCGAATTTAGAGGATGCGCTGGCGGATGCTTTTACAGAGCAAGTTTGGCCATGGCCTGCAGTGCTCGCGGCGGCTGAGCTCCTAGATTGGGGCACGATCGGCAATCCAGTTGGCGATGCGCTGAACCAAGCGATGCAACTTGCGCATTTGCAGCAGCGCGCGGCGATCACGGCAAAACCGCGCTGGCACCAAATACTTTCGAAATCAGCAGCAGCGTATTTTCTGCTTTCACCGTTTACTTGGCCGAAAACGCTGCTCTCGGCGTTTTTGCCGCGCACCCAGCATATCGATGAGCTGTGTGATGAAGTTGCGTCCGCTGGCGTTGATCCCGCGCTAGTCTTTAATCCGCAGCAAATCGAGTTTCAACGCAAGTTACGCCGCATTGATTTCAATTTGCCGCGCGTCGCCTTTGCGCTTACCCAATTTATTGGCTGGCCGCTGCTGTTCTCGCTGCTGTTTATCGCAGTGGATGGGTTTGCGCCGCTGATGGGTCTGACATTTGGCCTGGCGTTCTTTGCGCTTTGGGCCGGGTTTGTCGCAAATCGTTGGTATTTTCGCAAAATATGGACGCCCTGCGCCTCCGGCAAAGCTTCCCAAGCTTTTTGGCTAGGTTTCGGGGCCACGTTGATGATTGCGTGCATCAGCGCGGCGTTTGCATCGCCCACTTTCGCGATCCTACTGGCGGCGTTTTTGCTGCTTGCCGTGGCGCAAGATTTCGCGACTGCACTAGCATCGGGTGCACTCGGCGCTATTGTTGCGCTGGTAATCGCGGCGGTGCTTTGGCCCACTCAAACCACTGAGAAATTTGCTTTAGCGCTGCCGATTTCGCTCAGCGTCGCTGTCTTGTGCCTCTACTTTATTCAACGCCGCATGCCGGCGGAAAAGCTTCTAGCCAGTCTACGCAGCCCGCGCGTGCGTTTAAAGCCCGCAGCCCAGGCGACTGTTGAAAAATTCAATTGGTGGTGGATTATTGCGGGGATTGCGTTGATGCGGCTATTTGCAGCTGGGCATTAGCCACTGCTAGGCTTTGTTCATCTGTGGCGCGCAGATGCTCGTCAACAAAAACCCGCATCGCGGCAGGCCAGCTGAAATCGTAGTGTGACTGTGCCAAATTTTCTAGCATGCCAATTAGCACAGCGCGGTTCGAATGCAAATAATCAAGCTGGCGAATCAATGCCTCGGGTGCCCGGATCGGCACAATGAAACCAGTTTTTCCCTCTACCACGACATCAGATGCGGCGCAATTCTCAGTGCAAATCACGGGTAAGCCGGCCATAAGTGCTTGCACCAAAACCACCGCGAAGCCATCTTCAATAGTTGGGTGCAAAAACACATCCGCTTGCGCATACAACTCTGGTAATGCTTGCTGCGCAACCCGTGGCAGCAGCTCAAGCCTACTCATCTGCGGCAATTTGGCCAGCGCATCGGGTGCCACGGTGCCGACAAAGCGAAAATGCATGCGATCCGAAAGCTGGTTGAGGACTTGCACCAGATCAAAAATGCCTTTTCGTGCCGACAGGGTTCCCACCAACAGCACCGTGAGCGGCGCACCGCTTGCAATTCGCTCGGCGCGCCGTAGTCGCTGCGCTGCGCTAACATTGAAGTCGCCCGTGTGTGCGCCAGCCGGGCCAAATAGCAGCCGTTGCGAGGAAAATCCCTGCTTGATAAAGCTCAGTCGCGCAAAGCTAGACATCACCACGACACGATCACAAAGCTCGTATTCGCGTTGCTCGCGCGCAATCATCCAGTCGCTGGGCAATTCAATGCTCTGCTGCATCCGCTGTCCTTCTTGCACTAGTAGCTTGTGCTGTAGTGCAATGTGCGCAGATCCGCGCAACAGAGTTTTCAGCCCGGTAATCTCAGGATGCTGCAGCAACTCCTCCGCCACACCACTAAAAACATGCACAACATCGAAAGCACCCTGTTGCTTTGCGTGCTGCGCAATTGCCTTGGCGAGCGCACGCCCAAACAAACGGTGCAACGGTGCTTCAAAATATTTGAACAAGCCCGAATGAATGGCGATACGACTCAATACACCGTGCATCAATAAGCTGTGAATACGTCGGCGCGGAATACCAAATGGCTTGGCGACAAAGGCGGGTAAATTGGTAAAAACTTCTACATCGTGACCTAGCTCCAGCAAGGCCCGTGCCGCGTCGAAGGCATGAAAGCGCCCTTGCACGGCAATCGCAATCCTCAATTTACGCGCTGGCGGCGGCTGATTCATACGTTTCAGATGCGGCTAAACCCGCCCGTAGCGATCTTCAAAGCGCACGATGTCGTCTTCACCAAAATACCCGCCACACTGCACTTCAATCAAAGAAATCGGCTCACTGGTGGTGTTTTCGAGGCGGTGTTTGGTTTCAATCGGAATTTCCACCGATTGATTGGCGTGCAGCATCATTTCGCGTTCGCCGACGGTCACCTTCGCCACGCCGCGAACTACCGTCCAATGTTCGGTACGCCGATGGTGCATTTGCAGTGACAACACTTGCCCAGGATTGACCGTCAGGCGCTTGACCTTACAGTCATGCGCATCTTCTAACACCGTGTAGCTGCCCCACGGGCGATACACGGTGTGATGCACTACCGCCGCTTGATGCGCCTGCGCTTTCAGCGCATCGACCACGAGCTTCACGCCCTGGGCGCGCTCCCGATGCGCGACCAACACCGCATCGCCCGTGTCAATCACCACCAAATCGGTTGCGCCAACCACCCCAATCATGCGTCCGCTACTTTGCACGAAGCAGCGCTCGCTATCGACGAGTACCGCCGGCCCTTGCACCGCGTTGCCAGCAGCGTCCGGCTCGCTAAGTTCGCTGAGCGATTTCCACGAACCAATATCGTTCCAATCAAAACTCGCCTTGACTACCGCGCGCCGCGGCGCACGTTCCATGATGGCGTAATCAAACGAGATATCGGTAATTGCGGCAAAAGTCTCGGCGTTAAAATACAAAGGTTCCGTGGTTTGTAGCCTCGCTGCGGCATAGCAGGCTTCGCACTGCGCCAATAATTCTGGCGCAATTTCCTGTGCGGTTTCTAACAGCGCGTCCGCACGAAAACAAAACATGCCGGAATTCCAAACAAACGCCCCGCTGGCCAGATAAATCTCCGCGGTTGCGGCGTCCGGCTTTTCCACAAAACGCGCAACCAGATCACCATTGTTATCAATTGCACCAGCTAGTTCGATGTAGCCGAAGCCCGTCTCCGCGCGCGTAGGCTTGATGCCAAAAGTAACGATATATTTACGCTCCGCCAAACTAGATGCGCGCTGTACCGCACTTTTGAAGCCATCCAAATCCCGAATCAAATGATCCGCTGGCATGGCCAATAATTGCGTTGCAGGGCCGTACTTTTCTGCTGCAGCAAGTGCGGCAAGAATCAACGCGGGCGCAGTATTGCGCCCCATCGGCTCCAGCAAATAATGCGCACGATCCGCATCAATGATAGGCGCATAAACATCGCGGGTTAAAAAGTAATGGTCACGGTTGGTCACGGTATAGACCGCGCCGGGTACCGCGACCGCGATCGCTCGCTTCAAAGTTTTACTCAACAGCGTATCGCCATCGCTGAGAGTCATAAACGGCTTTGGGAACGCCTGCCGCGATACCGGCCAAAGCCGGGTGCCGGCACCGCCGGAAAGAATTACTGGAATAAGCATGAACAAGCAATGTCGCGAGAAAATCAATCTGAAGTGTCGATCAAGTACGCCGGTGCATGCAAGCGCGGCAAAAGCCCGGTACAGTTCAAACTGATACGGAAAAACGCGCGTTTACTCGACAACTTTGAGTGTGTGTTGTTACCAATTTCGGCCCAAAATGGCTGTTGAGTGACCATAAACCCAGTTGTCGCAGGCGCAGTGAAGCAATCTCGTATTGCACTTGAGGCGTGCTGAGATAGCTTCACTGCGTTCGCGATGACGAATGAATCGCAACCGCGAAGTACTTGAAATCAACGCGGATAGGCGGCACCTTCAACCATAATTCTGTAACTCACCAGCGAGTGACACCCCCAATGGATTTAACCGAACATCCCGCTGCAGTCGGTTTTGAGTTCCCATCCGACACTGTTTTGATCGCGTTTGGCCCGGCAACTGCCGATTTTCGCGTACGGCTAGATCAGGCGCTTGAGCTTGCTGGCGCACAGCGCACCAACGAGCCGGTAACCACGCGTGAGAGCTCAGGAGGGCGATTTCTGGCGGTGCATGTGCCCGTGCATGTGAAATCTCGCGATGAACTGGAAATGTTGTATCGCGCCATTGCCAGTGTGCCTGGGGTTAGATTCAAGATGTAAATGAGGTTTCGTTTTCGATAATGCGTTTAGAAGTTGTATGCGATCAAAACCGGGAGCGGGCCGAAAACGCAAAATGCGGTAAAGTTTTCCTTTCCCCGAGCCCTAAGCTTCGCCTAAACTCAACCGCATGAGCGAACAACGACCCATCACGATTCTATTTGCCGATATTGCCGGCAGCACGAAACTATTCGAAACCCGTGGTGACGTCGAAGCACGGGCGCTGACCTCGCAGGTATTGACTGCGCTGACGCAAATCACTCTGCGCCACAGTGGTACGGTAATCAAAACCATTGGTGACGAAATTATGTGCACCTTTCCGGGGCCTTCGAACGCTTTGCATGCCTCCGTTGACATGCAGCGCCGCGTCGCTGGCGATCTGGCCTGGGCACGCGATCATTTGGCGATCCGTATCGGGCTGCACCACGGCGAAGCGCTGATTGAAGACGGTGATGTCTACGGCGACGCGGTTAATACCGCCGCGCGCATGGCGCAGCTTGCCAAGCGCGAGCAAATTGTCACCACCAGCTCAACCGTGACCGGCGTTAGTTCTGCCGCCGCCTTTCGCATCCGTTCGCTCGGCGAGGCCATGGTCAAAGGCAAACAAAATGGCGTCGACATCGTAGACTTGCTTTGGCAAGAAGATAATTCCAACGTCACCATGGTCGCCAAAGCTATACGCCTGGATCAACTACCCAGCTCACACAAGTTAGTAATGCGCACTCGGGGCGAGCTCACCGAAATTTCTGAGTTGAGTAATTCTTACGGCATGGGCCGGGATCCCAGCAATCAATGCATCGTTGATAACGAGTGGGTTTCCCGCAATCACGCGCTGATCGAATTTTCGCGCGGGCAATTTCTAATTACTGATCGCTCCACCAACGGCACCTACGTAAAAATTGGGGCCGATGATGAAATTCGCCTGCACCGCGACAGCATGCCGTTGCGTAAATCCGGTTCGATAAGCTTAGGTCAAGCCATGGAAAAAGATCCCGCAAGCGTCGTTTTTTTCCAGTGCACAGGCTGAGCGAATGACCGCAAATCGGATTGAATTCGGCCACGGCACACACACCGGGCTACGCCGCGACCACAATGAAGACACTTATCACGCCGATGCGGATCTAGGCCTTTGGTTAGTGGCGGATGGCATGGGTGGCCATGATTATGGCGAGGTTGCCAGCGCTTTGGCGCGCGAATATGTGGTCAAAGAGATTGCCGGCGGCAAAGCTTTGAGCGTTGCGATCGTGACTGCGGATCAAGAAATCATGCGCCATAGTGCCGAACGCCGCTCCGAACGGCCGATGGGCACCACCGTTGTCGCACTCACGGTAAAAGGCAGCGACTTTGAGGTCGCTTGGGTTGGTGACAGCCGGGTTTACATGTACAACGGGGAGCTCAAACAGCTTTCTCGCGATCACTCCTACGTGCAAGAACTAGTCGACACCGGCGTTCTAACCCCGGAACAAGCAAAGACGAGTCCGCATCGCAATGTGGTTACCCAAGCGCTGGGCGTGACTGCGCCTGAGCAGCTGCGCGTTGAAACCGTACGTGGCACCCTGAAAGTCGGTATGCAATTTTTGCTTTGCAGTGATGGCCTTACCGAAGAAGTGGACGACAAAGAAATCGGTGAAATTCTGTCCCGCGGCTTGAGCGCGCAGGAATCCGTCGATCATTTGATCCTAGCGGCGCTCGATGGTGGTGGCTCGGACAATGTCACGGTGCTGCTTTTGAAGTGCGCTTGATTGCATCGCTGCATCGCAAGATCAGATTCAACATTCTGACTTCAAAACAATAGGATATTCCCATGGGCAGAGGCCCCAGCATTGCTGGCCGTAAAGGCGCCGAAGACGCGCGTCGCGGCAAAGTTTTTACCAAGTTAATTCGAGAGATCACCGTCGCTGCGCGTGGCGGCGCGGATCCAAACGGCAACTCACGCTTGCGTACCGCAATCGACAAAGCGCTGACTGCAAACATGACCAAGGAAACGCTTGATCGCGCGGTCAAACGCGGCTCGGGCGCGGAAGGCGGCGATGACATGGCGGAGATTCGCTACGAAGGCTACGGCCCGGCGGGCGTGGCGATCATCATTGAATGCTTGAGCGACAATACCCAACGCACCGTCGCAGATGTGCGGCACGCGCTGAACAAACATGGCGGCAACTTGGGCACCAGTGGCTCGGTTGCGTTCCAATTTTCCAAGCTGGGTGAGCTGGTCTTGGCAACACCGAATGCCAACGAGGAAGAAAAAGTATTTGAGCTAGCGTTAGATGCGGGCGCCGATGACGTGCAGTCTGACGACGGCTTTAGCACCGTACTGTGCAAACCTGAGCACTATGAATCAGTCAAGAAAGCGCTCGGCGACGCGAAACTAAAAGTGGTCAGTGCAGATATCGTGATGCGGCCACAAAACTACACTGTGGTTAGCCCGGAAGCTGCTGAAACGCTGATTGATTTAATCGACTGGCTACAAGATATGGATGATGTGCAGGCGGTTTATCACAATGGGGAATTGCCGGAATAATTCCTGACCGTCTAAAACACGGCTTCAAAAAAATCGCCCTATGACCAGCATCACGCTTCGGATTCCGGAAGATGTGGTTGAATCACGCAAGATGATCGAGCCACATAAGGGCTTTACCGGATTTCAAGCACTTCTAAAATCCTTTATCAGCTTAGGCATGCGTAGTGATGAAGCCCTGCTTGTTTTTAGTCCCCGGCGCACTTAGCGCTAAGACAACTAACCCAAATGCCCCGACGCTAAGTATTCCTTAGTCTGCATTTCAATTAGGCGGCTAACGGTGCGTTGAAACTCAAATTGAAAGCGACTGCCTTGATACAGCGCGGTAGCAGGTGCTGCAGCACTCAAGATTAAATTGACTTTGCGATCATAAAATTCGTCCACCAAAAACATAAATCGGCGCGCAGCATCTTCGCTGTTGGCATCAAACTGAGGTATGTTGGCCAGCACGACCGTATTGAATTCGCGCGCTAATTCAATGTAGTCATGCGCCGAGCGCGGGCCTTCGCAAAGTTGCGCGAATTCAAACCAACACACATCGCCGCAAAGTTTATGCGCGATAATTTCGCGTTCGTTAATTACCAACGCCACCTCCGATTGCACCTCGCCCGCCACCAAGGTTTCAAATAGCGCGTTGAGCGCATCGGCGGTATCTGCGGTTAAGGGTGTCAAATAAATTTTCGCGTTGGTCAGCGCGCGCAAGCGATAGTCGCCCGCGGCGTCCAAGCGAATCACTTGACAGTGTTTTTCCAGTGCCGCAATCGCGGGTAAAAAGCGCGCCCGTTGCAAGCCATCTGGATAGAGTAAATGCGGCGGCAAATTACTCGTGGTCACGAGTGTCACATTGCGCGAAAAAAGCCCTTCTAGCAGCCCGGACAACAACATGGCATCGCCGATATCGGTGACAAAAAACTCATCGAAACACAACACGCGGCATTCTTTTGCATAGTCCTCACAGATCA
>JAYTAO010000636.1:0-2349 GCA_043737435.1 Rhodanobacteraceae bacterium
CTGCGCGCCGCGCTTTGCGGTGTCTCAGTCGTTGCGCTCATAGTCGGTACACCCGCCAATTAGGGGCCAATTCCCAAGCGCCTAGCGCCTTCGCAGCGCTCACAAAATCTAGGCCATGCGCTGCCATGTGGAACGCCAGCACGTCGCCACCGTGCGCACCGCAGGCCATGCACTTATAAGCGCCGGTCAACACGTTCGCCCGCAAAGACGGCGCGCTATCGGCATGGAACGGACAAAGCGCAAACGCCCAGCCGTCCGCATTATGTTTTTTCAGGCTTGGCAAATGCTGGCTGTAATAATCCGCCGCCACGGGCAAACGATCACGATTGAACTTGCTTTGGCCGGTAGATTTTTGGTAGCTTTGAGCTTGAAATTGATTTGGTTTGAATCCGCGCCCCGCCTTGCCTGCAGGGCGTTTTTCGTTGTGGGTTGGGATCATGCGCCGCCCCTTTGCTGCATCTCAGCGAGCTGGCGCGTGGTGCGACGTGCGGCATCAAAGCCAGTAGCTAAATTGTCAAGCTCGGCCGGAGTTGGTTGATCGCTTAACGCGCTGGCCTGCACCATCAACTTCAATGCCGCTGCTTGAATTGTTTCCGGGTTGGGATAAATCACTTGGCACCGCCTGCGCGTGGCAGTGAATCGAGCCAGTTCTTTTCGGCCTCAGAAGTGATGATCGTTTTGCGGCCAATCTTCCGCGCTTCAATTTTTCCAGCTGCTACCAACCTAAAAAAGGTTGCTAAGCTGAAAGAATGCGCGGCGCATAATTGCTTAGGTGTCTTACTATTGTCAGTCATTTGTGAGCGCTCTTTCTATCGGGTGAGCGCTCACAATAGCTACTGGAACGGAACTAACCGGCTAAGGTTCCGTTCGTCGTTGTTCGCGGCCAAACCACCCGATTTTAATAAAGCAATCGCGCACATGCCTTTCGCTCACTCCATGCTTTTCCGATAAATCACAAACCGCCTTCGCGCGCGCTTCTCGCGATGAATCCCGCGCCATTCGCCTTGCTCCATCGGCCTCAATTGCACCCGCCTTAATAAAACCCGGCGTCGCATCAGCTCGCATCGTAGGTCGCGCCGCGCTCGCGGCATTCCCGTTATGCATCGACACACCTTCAAGAAACGCCATCAGCTCAAGCGAATGAAGGCCCATGTAAGTCAAGATATATGTATCTTTGCCAGTGAGTTCGTTTGCAACTTGAAAAAACATGTATGCGATTGCCCGGATTGCCAGCGGCAAAAGTTCCGCTTCCGACTGTGTCAAACCCAATTCATTTGTTGGGCTTCGTTGTCGGAACGTTAGAGTCCGTAAGCTCTTTTTCACGGTACATTTCCGTATCCAATCAAACGTTTCCATTTGGTCGCATTCATCTCGATAAGGTGAACATGTGCTGTCTTTAATCAGTTGTTTGACGTCAGTGAAATCATTTGAGCCCCATTCGCTGAAGTTACCAATTTCGCAAAACGTTTCATCCTCAATGCCCGGTTCAGACAAGCACCAAACAAGCCTGTGCGCAAGTCTTGAACGCGCAAATTCAAGAGCAATACACTCAATAAACCCTGCCGTCTTTTCGCCAATTTGCTGTTCAATTTTGCCAAATTGAATTTTGGTCAAATGATCCACTGGCTCGACTGCAAAATGGGCATGATTTAGATTTTTACTTGCGAAATCAGCAACCAGTCGAAACCGTTGGGCGCGATTTGAACATTCGAGAATGTCGGCCTCTAGTTTTTTTAATTCTGCTTTTAATTCTGAATTGCTCATCAAGCGCTCTAAGCCGCCAACTTCCGCAAAACACCCGGCTGAGTCAGCGCGATTTTTATCAACGTGCATGCCGCGCCTGATGGCTGCTTACGCCCTTGTTCCCAACTTTGCAGCGTGCGCACAGATACGCCCAACAAGTCGGCAAACTTAGCCTGCGACAAGCCGGATTTTTCCCGCGCTGCAATCACCGGCGAAAACACAACCACGCCTTCACCGCGCACCATTTCTTGCACAGACTGCAAAAGCTCCGCGCCTACATCGCGCTTGGCATCGCGTTCTAACAGCTCTTTTTCACTGAGTGGCATACCCGCCTCGATCACAATAAACGTGCTGATAGTACTGCTACTAAGTCGCACATAATTCAAGCCTTGGATATTTCTAAAAAAGCAACTTGATCATCAAGCCGCGAACTTGTCCACACAAAAAAACATGGTCAAGTTCGCGTTTTGATGAGCAAGTTCGGCGTGGTTCAATTTTTGACTAGGCTCGCTTGCGAATCGGCTTCACGTTGCTTTGCGCCGGTAATTCATTCAACCAATGCACCCAGCGCTGCAGCAATAAAAACTTAGGGCGCATGTACTTCGC
>JAYTAO010000637.1:0-2346 GCA_043737435.1 Rhodanobacteraceae bacterium
ACGCAAGTTTTCAAAACCAGCGTCAGGCGCGCGCATTTCTTGCAATACTTTAGCGCGCGTGGCGGGCTGCATTAGGCGCACGCGCCAGGCATCGAAGCCGCCTTCCTGCACCCAGCTTGGCATCGCTGCGTCAAGGCCAGTGGCGCCAGCGGTATAGCAATACATATTCGCACTAACATCCACGCCGCGGGCCCGCGCCACGTTTATTTTATTGATTGCTAACTGCATTTTTGGCCAATTCGCGATCCCAGCCGCTTTTAAGTGATAGACCTCGACATGCACCTTCGCTTCGGTGCCAATTTGGATGAGCTCGTCTAAAGCCGGTAGAAATTGGTTGCCCTCGGAACGCAGGTGCGAGATATAGCTGCCGCCATATTTACCTGCGGCTTTTGCCAGGGCAATCAATTCTGTGGTGTCGCTGTAGGTACCAGGCGCATAAATTAGTGCCGAGCCCACGCCCATCGCGCCCTCTTGCATCGCTTGCTCGACCAGATCAGTCATACGCTTGAGTTCTTGCACATTCGGTGCGCGCTTGGTGTTGCCGAGTTCATGAATACGCACGGTGGCCGCACCGACGAACGAGGCAAAATTAACTGAGCTTCCCTGCGCCTGCAGATGGCGCATGTATTCATCCAAAGTGGTCCACGTAATCGCGTAACGATTCTCATCGGTCATTTGGCGCAAGGCTTCGGCTTTCATTTCGGCGTTGAGCGGGCCTTGCGACCAGCCTTCGCCAAAGACTTCTAAGGTCACGCCCTGCATCACATCACTCAAGCCACGTCCATCCAGCAACAGCGTTTCCGGAGCCCACGACAGCATATTGATAAAACCCGGCGTAACAATTTTCCCCTTCGCATTAATTCGCAAAACCGCTGTGCTTTTCGCAAGATTTCCGACCGCGACTACCCGATCCGCGCGAATGCCAACATCGGCGGCTAGCGCCGCTGCGCCGCTGCCGTCGTACACCCGGCCGCCGAGAATCAACACATCGAAGGACTGCAAAGTGTCCGCGTCAGGTGCGGACTTGTGGCCGGGAGCGTTCGCGCAGGAATGCAGCGCTGCAGCCAACAATAAGGCAAGCAAAGTGCTTAGCTTGCGCTTGTGCGTGGGTTTCACTTGGGTCATAAGCAGCATCTCCAGATCATGCGGGTTTGGAAGTGACGTTAGCATAGGCAATGTAGGGTTACTTTGGCGCTATTTCGCTGGCACTGTTATTTCGTTAGGCTGGCATAAGAATCTTGGTCTTTCAATACACGGCCAAATCCATCGGCCCGCCTACGTTAGCGCGCCGTTACACTCAGCCCACCAGTTTCCGTCATCTTGCCCTGCACGGGTCGGCGTCACTTTCTAAAGAGTCAACCATGCGCATTGTTTGCCTTGCCATCATACTTATCATCTTTGGCTTCTGCAGCAACGTGGCTTTTGCTGAAGACAGGCCAGCGGCCAAAACCCCCGACCCCTACAGCGGTATGCAGTGGCGCGAAGTGGGGCCATACCGAGGCGGGCGCTCGGGCACAATCACCGGCGTTAGTCATGATCCGATGCTGTATTACTTCGGCGCCGCGGGCGGCGGGGTCTGGAAAACGATCGATGCGGGTGGCAGCTGGAGCAATATTTCTGACGGCTTTTTCGGCGGCTCCATAGGCGCGGTTGCGGTGGCACCCAGTGATGCCAACGTCATTTACGTCGGCACCGGCGAGGCCACGATACGCGGCAATATGAGTCAGGGTGAAGGTGTTTGGAAGTCCACCGATGCCGGCCGCAGCTGGACGTTTGCGGGCTTGCCGGATTCGCGCACGATTGCGCGTATTGTGGTGGACCCAACTGATCCAGAAACCGCCTACGCTGCTGTGCTGGGCGATGTATTTGCAGCTAACCCAGAGCGCGGCATTTATAAGACGAGCGATGGCGCGAAGACTTGGCGGCGCGTGCTGTTCATCAATGCTCAAGTGGGCGCCCAAGATCTGAGCATGGATCCCAGCAATCCCCGAATTTTGTATGCGAGCACTTGGCGCGTGCAGCGCGGCCCAAATTTTTTGAGCAGTGGCGGCGAAGGTTCGGGGCTGTGGAAAAGCACGGATCGTGGTGAAAATTGGCTCGAATTAACGGCCAATGAGGGCCTGCCGAAAGCCAGCGCAGTCAGCCCGATTGGCATTTGCAGTATCGTCGTTAGCCCCAGCGCACCGGATAATTTATACGCGATGCTCGAGCACGCCGAGGGCGGTTTGTTTCGCTCCAAAGATGCCGGCAAAACCTGGGCTTTGGTCAACAGTGATCGGTCTTTGCGGCAACGTGCTTGGTATTTTTCGCGGGTGGTGGCCGACCCTAAGGATGCGGAAGCGGTTT